>JAZRWG010000037.1:0-26616 GCA_045599545.1 Paludibacteraceae bacterium
AAGCGGCGGTTTTCGAGGAAGTGCAAGTTAAATACACTCCTCCGTTCTATAAGCGATGTACTTGGGGCTTTTGGATATTGCTGCTGATACTGCTCGGGTCAGCAGCGATAAGAATACTAAGATTGATATATTAATCACAACCCGCTGCCGGTTCAGCATAGGCGGGTGGGTGTTTAATTATTTACATGGTGGTTAGTGGTTAGCCGGATGGAATTTCAAGACCGCTTCACGGAGGTCTTGAACGTTAATATGCGTGTAGAGTTCCGTGGTGGCGAGCGATTCATGCCCTAAGAGTTGCTGAATGATACGCAAATCCGCTCCGTTCTGCAATAAATGCGTGGCGAACGAATGACGCAACGTGTGCGGCGAAACGACCTTATGTATCCCCGCCGCCTCTACTAAACGCTTGATAATGGTAAAAACCATCGCCCGCGTCAAAGGACGACCATACCGATTGACAAAAGCATAATCGGTGGCTTTAGCATCAATCCGCCAATGTGAACGCTCCTCTTTCCAATACTCAAACCACTTTTTCGCCACGGGCGAGATAGGCACCAACCGCTGCTTGCTCCCCTTGCCGTTGATGAGCATATACCCCTCGTCCGGATACATATTACTCAATTTGAGTTCCGTCAATTCACTTACCCGCAACCCCGAACCATACAGCATCTCCAACATCGCACGATTACGATGTCCCTCGTTAGAACTGAGGTCAATCGACGCCATGATGGCATCAATCTCCTCAAGTGTTAACACCGAGGGTAAGTGATGCTCAATGCGCGGTTGTTCCAACAACTCGGAGGGGTCCTGCTCTATATACCTTTGATACACCAAATACCGATAGAACGAACGAATACCGCTGAGGTTACGCGCCTGCGTCTTGGCATTGGAAGAGGCCGAAAAAGTGTCATATACAAACTGCTGCAAATCGCCTAACTCCAAATGAACAATATCCAAGTGATGCTGATCACAATAAGCCTCCAGTTTCTCAAGATCAAGAAGGTAGGAAGTGATGGTGTTATCACTTAAGCCTTTCGTAAGCCTTAGATAGGTTTTATATTCTTTGTTTAGTGGGGACATAAGCGGTTATCAAACCTAATACCAAAACGGCAATAAAGACAAAGAGAATATCTAACGCTTGCACCTGAACAGGATAGGCGGAAATGATATATTCGGTTCCGTTCCCTAATTTGAGCAATCCCAAGTGCTGCTGAAGAAGACAAAGCGTCAATCCAATCACCATACCAATCACTGCCCCGATGCCGTTAATGAGATAACCCTCGTAGAGAAAAATACGACGCAGTTGGCTCTCGTCCGCACCTAAATTGCGGAGCGTAATCGTGTCCTGCTGCTTATCAAGCATAAGCATGGTCAAAGACGAGATCATATTCAAACCCGCAATGAGCAAAATAAACACCAATAACACGGCGGTAAGCAGTTTCTCAACCTTGAGCACGCGGAAGAAATCGGCCTGCTGCTCGTAACGATCCTGCACGTTATATTTAGTTGAGAGTTTAAAGTTTAAAGTGGAAAGAAGTCGTTTAGTTGAAGGAGTTGAAAGTTTAGAGAGTTTGAGATACAAGGCGGTGACTTGGGTGGAGTCAAAATCAAAAAGACGACGCGCATGATCCAACGAGATAATGGTATATTGATCGTCATATTTCGATTGATTGACGGCGAACTCGCCGCTGATGAAAGCGTAGGAGGAGTTGATTAGACCGGCTGCGCCTGTAAGACCGCCTACGGCTGAAAGACCGGCAGAGCCTGTAAGACCGCTTTGCTGTATGACTTTGGGGGCGTAGAGGTGGATGGCATCTATAAACTGAGCCTTAACACCGAGGGTAATCGCCAGTCCCCGACCGAAAACAATCCGCTCAAAAGCACCGTCATAGGTAAGGAAGCGTCCGGAAGTGATGATGGAATCGATGCCCGTGACCTGACAGAACGAGGTATCAACACCCATCACAACGGCGGGCAGTTGGTGATCCTTATATTGCACGAGTGCTTGCTGCTCCACGACCTCACAAACCGCTTCGATGCCCTCCTCCGAGAGTGCCTCCACCAGTAAAGGATCCTTTGTAGAGAACGGTTGGCCATTCGCTGCCACAATCTTAAGATCGGGATCGAAGGCAGAGAACATCTGCTCCACGAGCGAACCAAAACCGTTCATCACGCTCAGCACACAGATCATCGCTGCGGTTATAACAGCAACAGCAGCGGCACTGATGCCGCTGACGATGTTAATAGCATGATGCCCTTTTTTCGAAAAGAGGTATCGCCAAGCTATAAAAAGAGAAGTTTTCACTTGCCTAATAATTGATCGATTCGTTCCATTTTATCCAACGTCTCATCCAAAAAGAAACGAAGTTCGGGGATGATACGCAACTGATGCCGCTCTAAATTACCCAACTCAAAACGAATCTTTGACGTGTTCTCGACTATTTGTTGGTATAGGGATTGTGGATTGTGGCTGGTGGATTGATCAAAAATAGACAAGTAAATAGATGCCACGGACAAATCGGGGCTGACACGAACCTCACTTACCGAGATCAGTGCGCCCTGATAAGCACGCGCATAACGAAGAAAGATGTCGCTCAAATCTTTCTGGATTAGGCGAGCAATCTTTTGTTGACGAGTTGTCTGCAAGTTGCCTCAATTAAAATTTATGACGACCCTCATCCGCTACAGTCAGTTTCTTACGACCATGAGCACGACGAGCTGCCAATACACGGCGACCGTTGGCGGTAGCCATTCTCTCCAAGAAGCCATGTTTGTTACGACGCTTGCGTTGAGAGGGTTGAAATGTACGTTTCATATTCTTTAGTTTTAGTTGTTAATAGACCGCTTCGCTGTAGGACTGCCTTCGGCTGTAAGACCGTCCTTTGGACTGAAAGACCACTTCGTTGAGGGACTTTCTGGGCGTTTTTGCGCAAAATGGACTGCAAAAGTACAACTTTTTTTTGATATGTGCAAATTTTTTTGTATCTTTGCAACGTTTTTATAGCAAAATCATGTTCGAAAAGACACAAGCCATCCTATTACACTGCCAAAAATACTCCGATAAGGCCGTTATTCTACATACCTATACACAAAATAACGGAAGGATGAATTTTATGGTTTATGGTCAAGCCAAAAAGGGACTAAAAGGGATATTAGGCACCCCCCTGACGATGGTTGAGATAAGTTATGACAATAAACCCGGGCAGGAGATGCATGTACTCCATAGCCTCTCGCCCGTTTATCTGCCCGAGCCCAATCCGGACCTGATTTTCTGTCGAATGTTCATCAGTGAGGTCATCTACAAAACACTTAAACAACCCATGGCGGATGAAAGGGTGTATGAGTTTTTGGCGGAATATATTAGGCGACAGGCGACAGGTTATAGGTTAGAGGACGGCGCTGCGCGCCTACAGGTTAGAGGCGAGGGGTTGCAAGCGTTTATGACGCAGTTCTCCGTGCTATTGGGGTACGGAGGAGAGTGGCTCGATGAATGGAAAGAACTAAAGTCCGTCGAGATGATTCAAGAAATGATGGATTGAACCGCCTACGGCTGAATGATGGAATGAAGGATTGTGACTTCGTCAAAGAGGGAGTCGGTGTCAAGGAAGAAGGTTTGCATGAGGAGCGAGTCCTGCGAAATAGTCAACAATTCGTAAACGGGTTGTTGACTTGTTTTTTCGGCCTCAACATTATCCTTCATCCGGTGCGTACGATGAACAGACCCCATCTCAACAAAGGGAAGATTACGCACATAGATATGGTTATGTCCGGAGAAAACAAGGTCTGCTTGTCGCAAAACACGATGCGTGAAAAGGAAAATCTTTCCGTTCCAGCGACCCTTGGCATGCGAATAAACGGGA
This sequence comes from Paludibacteraceae bacterium, assembly GCA_045599545.1. Lineage (GTDB taxonomy): Bacteria > Bacteroidota > Bacteroidia > Bacteroidales > Paludibacteraceae > Colicola. The sequence continues at coordinate 3,861 of JAZRWG010000037.1, forward strand.
TGGTGCATGATGACCACCACGAACTTATCACCCGCTCCGCGAATCGTTTGTTTGAGCCATTTATTGAGGCGGGTAAAATGGTAAAGCAACCGAGGAGCCGACGTGTCCAAAACAATAAAACGGATATTGGGAAAATCCACAAAATAGGTAGAACCTAACCCGTTCGTAGGACCATTGAGCGGTTGCTTGAACAAGGAATACCATAGGTACGGCAGTTTCTTTATTAAGCCTTTATGATACTCATGATTGCCCGGCGTGTTCATCACGGGCAGAGATTCAAAGGGTGTTCCCTTTAGATTCTGCTTGAGGTCTTGCGCATAATAGTGATACCCTCGATCGAGCCAGTCACCCAATTGGGCATAAGCATCCAGTTCGGGGTAACATTCGCCTAAGGCTTGGTAGCGGTCGTGGTCGAGTTGGCTATGCACGTCGCCCAAAAGAAGGATCTTGAGGTGTTCGGGGTCGTGCAAGTCGTACCACGTGGTACCGACATTAACAAAACCGGGAACGGAATCACTGCCAAAGGTGTAGAAGTGATAGTCGATGGGTTCGCCCTCCCAAGTCGGTTCGGGAGGGTTAGAAAACCACGCCTTCCAGCGGAGGGCACAGACTCCTGCGCCCGCCGCCAGAAGAACGATGATTACTATGATCCACGCTATTCGTTTACGCATATTCGTTTTTTAGAACGGCAGATCGGTAGATTCGTCGCTGGGAGAAGCGTCAAAAGGTTCGGTGTTTGCGGCCGGTACCTCTGCGGCAGGAGCCGGAGCGGCAGCCGCCGGTGCAGCAGGAGCCGCAGCGTCAACCACACCCTGTTGTACACGATAAGCACGGATGGAGGTGTACCAACGTCCGTTGAACTCACGGGACTCAATGTCGAAACTGATGGTAATAACATCATCCACATTGAAGGGGTTGTTTTTGATACGGTCCTCACCGAAGATCTCGAAGCAGACTTTACGAGGATATTGCTCTTGGGTCTCCATGATAGCGGTTTGTACTTTCCAAGGATTACCGTTACGACCTATACCCTCCTGGAGGGGTAGGATTTGAATTACTTTACCTGAAACTTCCATAATTATTCTCCTTTAATAGCGGCAACGCCGGGTAACACTTTACCTTCGATGGCCTCCAACAGAGCACCACCACCGGTGGAAATATACGAAACGCGATCGGCCATGCCGAACTTATTGATACAAGCTACACTGTCACCACCGCCGATGAGCGAATAAGCACCGGCATCGGTAGCTTTGGCGATAGCCTCTGCAATAGCTTTACTACCGCCCGTGAAGTTCTCAAACTCAAACACACCGGCAGGTCCGTTCCATAGAATCGTCTTAGCTCCTTCGATGGCCTTGGCAAAAGCCTCACACGACTTGGGTCCGGCATCCATTCCTTGCCATCCGTCGGGGATGTTCTTACTATCGGCGATTTGGGTATTGGCATCGTTGCTAAAGTTATCGGCAACTACAGAATCAGTACCCAAAACGAGGTTAACACCCTTTGCCTTGGCTTGTGCCAAGATATCAAGGGCGAGATCCAGTTTGTCGTCCTCACAGATGGAGTCACCGATCTTACCGCCTTGCGCTTTAGAGAAGGTGTAGGTCATACCACCGCAAAGAATGAGGTTGTCTACTTTGTCCATCAAGTTCTCAATGATACCAATCTTCGTGGATACTTTCGAACCACCCATAATGGCGGTGAAGGGACGTTTAATGTTCTTGAGGATATTATCTACGGCCTCTACCTCTTTCTCCATGAGGAAACCGAGCATCTTATTGTCAGCATCGAACGAATCGGCAATCACAGCGGTGGAAGCGTGCTTGCGGTGAGCGGTACCAAAAGCGTCGTTCACATAGCAGTCAGCATAGGAAGCAAGGGTCTTAGCAAACTCTTTTTGCTTGGCTTTCATCTCTTTCTTAGCCTCCTCATAACGAGGATCGTCCTTCTCTATGTCGGTCGGTTTTCCCTCCTCTTCGGCATAGAAACGGAGGTTCTCGAGCAGCAGCACCTCACAGGGTTGGAGTGCATCGGCTTGAGCTTTGGCTTGAGCACAGTCGGTAGCGAATTGAACCTTTACGCCCAGTGCTGCCGAAACAGCATCTACGATTTGGCTCAGACTATACTTAGCACTTACCTTTCCTTTCGGTTTGCCCAGGTGGGACATGATGATTAGCGCACCCCCATTATTGAGGATATGTTTTAACGTAGGCAGCGCACCGCGGATACGGGTATCGTCGGTGATCACACCCTTCTCATCTAACGGGACATTGAAGTCCACGCGTACAATTGCCTTCTTGCCGGCAAAGTTGTAATTGGAAATGGTCATTGTTGTTTGTATTTTAGTTCTTATTTTGCTTTGCTCAAACGATCGCTCGCTTTGCTCGGCGTTGGTTAGTTTTAGTTTTAGTCTCGAGTGTCCCAATTGATAGAATTAATACGCCCTTGATAAACATCGCAAAATGTTTTATTGAGGTAACTTCCACCGATTAGGTAAATATTATCATCGTACACAAAAGCCGATTGCTTTTGACGAATCACATAGGAAGTGGGCAATACATTATGGGCACTATCGGGCACATTCCAATGCATACCCTCGTCTAAGCTATATAAAATCGGTTCTTGATATTGCAGGTTGTCATCCACGCCCCCAAACATAAACAGCACATCGTCGTACCACACAATGGAGGCACCCGTGAGGGATCGGAAAGCCGGTTTCTCAATGGAGAAATTGGTTAAGCGATAGCCGGAAACAGTCGAATATTCCATATTCCAACGACTGTTCAGGCTCTTTCCAAAGCGCGAAAAACCGCCGATAACCATAGCACGTTTGCGTTCGGATATACTGGCAAACTCCGTTACCGCGGCATGAGAAATTGGGAAATCAGCATCCAGTTTGTGGGTATAACCGGAAAGTTGTAATTGGTCCTCTTCCCCTACGGTTGCCAAGTACATATCACCGATACCATCCTCCACAATAGCCCAAACCGAATCGTTAAAGGTTATGAGCATTGTCAAAGGAAGATAATCTAATGTCTGGGGCACGCATTGCCAGATTAGAGGATCTTGTGCAACATACATATTCATGCCGTCCACATAGTAGGCTTTTTCGCCGAACTCATCCGAAACGATAGAGCGCACGCTGCAATTGTCCGGCAAACCGGTGGGAGTGAAAGGACCGGACCAGCTTTTTCCATCCGATGAGGTGTAGAGGCGGTTCTTAAAACCGTTATTAACCATCAAACAAAGTTGGTTGTTAAGGAAGAAGGCTTGCTGTTCGGCACCGTCCGGGTCGGGTTCGTAAATCTGCGGCGTGAGGCATTCCCAAACGAACAAATCCGGGTCGGCTTGGTGTACGGTAACCTTAATCTGATAGACTTTGGTGGTCGTTCCGTCCGAGGATTTGATGGTCATGTAAATAGGTTGACGCGTAAAATCAATGGAATCTTTTCCCGTCAAGTAGAAAGTGGTATCCGGATTACTCAGACGCAGAGAAACGGATCCGGGTGTGGCCGCATATACGAAATAAGGAACCACTTTCTTTATGGACGTTCCATAAAGGAGGGAGTCTGTATTATAGACCCAACCGGTGTCGGTACTTAAACGCTCATCTACCACAAAGCTCGCCTGCGCCAATCCGGGAAAACTGTCCTGCGCATTAAAACTCATGGAAGTCAGTTTCGCCACCGAAGAGGTATTCGTCGTTACTGTGCTTTTATTATTGCATGCCGAGCATAAAATGAGTATAAACACCCCGAAAAGAAATGTTTTTAAGAAAAATATGTTATTTTTTTTGCTCATATGCATTTTTTTTTGTACTTTTGTACGCTATTTTAAAAAACAAGTTTTTTAACTCACCTAAAAAACACTTAGTTATGATTCTTTTTGCTGCACAACTTCATGATTTCATGGCCCTTCTGCCTTGGTCTAAACTAAAGAAGCAGAAGCGAGCTGTTCGTGAGATCTTTGAGCAACGTCGTCGCGTGTATGACAAGGACAAAGCTGCCAAGGATAGTCAAACCCTCGTGGAACGTATCAGTCAATTGCCTCAGTTCGCTCAGGCTCAAACCGTAATGCTTTACGTTCCTGTTCACAATGAAATCGATTTACAAGGTTTGTTAGACCTCTATGAGGACAAGAAGACATTTCTTCTGCCTGTTACTCACCGCCGTTACATGAAGGCTCACCCCTACATGGGACAAGAGAATATGAAACGCGGCAAATATCGTGTTCCCGAACCCACTACGCCTCCCTTTACCGGCAAGATCGATCTTATCCTTATTCCCGGTGTGGCGTTCGATAAACAATTACATCGTTTAGGTCGCGGCGGTGGATACTATGACAAGTTCCTTCGCCAGCATCCGCAAGCCGTCAAAATAGGCGTTGGTTTCGATTTCCAAATCTACAAGAAGGAACTTCCGCACGCGATTTGGGACACGAAATTAGACACCATTATTACCCCCACTAAGACCATTGAATGCTCGTCTGACTAGAAGCATCTTGCTCTAAGCGTTTATCCGTTTCCGGCGTGAGACGCTTCTCTCCGGAACGATAATAATAAATGACTCCGTAGTGCTTGCACAAGCAGAGCCTTTTATAGGGTAATTCATTTTTATAATAACTCTCTATCTTATTCCAAATATCCACAATCAACGCATCCGCTTGAGCGCGTAACTGCTCCACGTTCTCATAGGCCCGAAAAGTATTCTTTTTATGGAAAGAATGACTTTGTTGTTGTTCCTTAAAGATATCGTAGTACACTTTGACTTTATTGATGGCCGGATTATAAATAGGGAATCCCCCCTGTGCAATACGTTTGTTCTCTCCCTCAATAATCTTTTCTCCCCAAAACAGTACATCCTCCTCTGTAGTCAAGTCAGGCACGTTATGATTGTGCGGATCCAAACCATATAAAGTTTTGAGGTCCTTCTTTATCTCCCCTCGAATGACCGCCATATTAAGCACCTGAATGAAGTGAGAGAGGTACATGCGAGCCCTTTTTACTCCCATGCTATACTGCTTGTTGGCCGATACCTTACTCTTGAAATTATCATGATACTGCATTACCATGATTTCAAACTGCGTCAAAAAACGCTGCGCCTCTTGCACGGTCTTGTAATCCAAAACTTGTGCATTATAATCGGCCTCTGCCGCACTCTGCACCGCAAGTTGCAAAGCAGACAGACGGGCTTGATCAGTATTGGGTAATCTTCTGTAGGGCATCTTTATAAATGATGGATTGATGAATGATGGATTGATGAATTGTGATTTGTGATTTATGATTGGCGAGTAATGAGTTTGTTTACTAATAAGGCAAGCGTTTGGGAGGCATCGTTATGGGGTAGCGGGATTAACTGCTCCAATGCCTGATGCGAGTGCTGCTCCACCGCCTCTTGCGCCCGCTTGCGTGCGTGTACGCGATTATATAAGGATACGACGCGTGCAATTTTATATTGCTTCTGAGCTTTCGTCACACACGGCAAAGCCATTGCTTCAAAGAGTTCTTTTTTGGTTTCTTCATCTGCTCCTTCGCGAGCCGCCAAGAAAATGAACGTTTTTTTACCTTCACAGATATCGCCTCCAATGGCTTTTCCAAAAGTAGCCTCGTCTCCGTAAACATCTAATAAGTCATCCTGTATTTGGAAGGCTAATCCTAAATGAATGCCGAAAGCAAAAATCGCCTCTTGTTGCTCTTGGGTCGCTCCTCCGATCAAAGCACCTATCCGTAAGGCATAAGCCAAGAGGAAGGATGTCTTGAGGCGAATCATATGGATATACTCTTCTTGGGTCACTGCCTTCAAAGGCAGTTTCTCAAAATCCATATCCAATTGTTGGCCCTCACACACGCCGGTAGCCATCTCGTTAAAAAGATGCAACACGGACGGTTGTAGGGATAAGGGCAGTTTCCCAATCAATTTATAGGCCTCTATCAGCATTTGATCCCCGGACAAAATAGCCGTATTATCATCGTAGAGTTTATTCACCGATGCCCGACCCCGACGAATAGAAGCGTGGTCCATCACGTCGTCATGCAGCAACGTGAAGTTATGAAAGACCTCCAATGCTAATGCCGCCGGAAGGGCATCTTGCTCCTTACCGCCAAATAGCTGACAAGCCAAAACAGCCAACATCGGACGCAACCTTTTGCCTCCACCGGCAAGGGCATAGGCTATCGGTTCATAAAGCCCTTTCGGTTCTTTCGACCAATCGAGTGCTGCTATGTGTTGGTTAATATCCATTAGTTGAGTGTATCTTCAATAATATCCGTCAGTACATCGGTTATGTTTAGCCCGGCAGCGCGCACTTGTTGTGGAATAAAAGAGGTTGCGGTCATTCCGGGGGTGGTGTTAATCTCCAACAGATTGATTGTCCAACCCTCCGTGAGGATATAGTCCGTTCGAATGATACCGTGGCAGCCTAAGATGTCGTATATCCGTAAGGTGAGGGCTTGTACCTCATCCCGCACGGCATCCGGAATGCGAGCCGGGGTGATCTCATCCACTTGACCCTTATACTTTGCGTCATAATCAAAGAACTCATTCTTGGAAACCACCTCGGTAATGGGGAAGGCCACTTCTTTGTTCTTTGTTTTATAGACGCCGCAGGTGATCTCCGTTCCCTTCATAAAGGCTTCACATATGACCTCATCTCCTTCTTGGAACGCCAAATCAATGGCGGGGTCCACTTGCTCTATGGTCTTTACTTTGGTGCAACCAAAAGAGCTGCCTCCTACATTGGACTTGATAAAACAAGGAAGTCCTATTTGATTAACGATGGCCTGAGCGGTTGGACGCGGACCGATCTTACGTAGCAGCAAGCTGGGGGAGATACGAATACCAAAATCCTGAAGATAATGGTTGCACGCAAACTTATTAAACGTCAGTGCGGCTGCTAATACCCCGCAGCACGAATAAGGCACGGCCATAATATCAAAATAGCCTTGTAACAGACCATTCTCCCCGGGGGTACCATGGATGGTAATATAGGCAAAATCAAACTTTATTTTTTGTCCGTTCTTGGTATACGAGAAGTCGTTTTTATCCAAAGGCAAGGTAGAAAGGATGTTCATTTCCCCCTCCTCCATGCGCCATTCGTCGATTACTTGCCAATCGTGCTTTTGTAAACGCACAATGGTAACATCATATCGTTCCTTATCCAAGAACGAATAAATCCCCGCCGCACTGCGAAGAGAGACCTTATGCTCCGAACTATCTCCGCCGGCTACAATAGCAATGTTCCGTTTCATTAACCTAAGTATGTTCTAAGCACACGACTTTGCGGTAGTTGATTAAGACGCTTAATAGCTTTCTCCTTAATCTGACGTACACGTTCACGGGTTAAACCGAGTTCTATACCGATTTCCTCCAACGTCTTTTCGGGACCGCCAATGCCAAAGAACTGTTTCAATATCTCCGCTTCGCGAGGTGTGAGTTGACCTAAAGCGCGATCAATCTCGCGAGAAAGGGATTCACTGATCAGTCCGCGATCCGCATTAGGCGAATCCTCATTGACCATCACATCAATCAGGCAGTTGTCTTCTCCTTCTACGAAGGGAGCATCTACACTGACATGACGACCGGACATCTTGAGGGTGTCCGCAATCTTATCTACCGGTATATCCAATTCCTCCGCCAGTTCTTCGGCCGAAGGTTTACGCTCGTGTTCCTGCTCGAAACGCTGATAAGCCTTGTTGATCTTGTTGAGCGACCCCACTTGATTAAGCGGCAGACGCACAATACGCGACTGCTCGGCTAAGGCTTGAAGAATGGATTGACGAATCCACCAAACAGCATAGGAGATAAACTTGAAACCACGAGTCTCATCGAACTTCTCGGCAGCCTTAATCAACCCCAAGTTACCTTCGTTAATCAAATCCGGCAAAGACAATCCTTGGTTCTGGTACTGCTTGGCAACCGAAACGACGAAACGTAGATTAGAACAAGTCAGTTTCTCCAACGCGACACGATCGCCTTGACGGATACGAGCCGCTAATTCAACTTCTTCATCCACCGAGATAAGGTCTTCACGACCAATCTCTTGCAGATATTTATCCAACGACGCCGATTCACGGTTCGTGATGGATTTTGTAATCTTTAATTGACGCATAGTTAGTGGTAGGGTGTATTTTTGTTGTTTTGTGATCCGGCCGGGATTCGAACCCGGGACCCACAGCTTAGAAGGCTGTTGCTCTATCCAACTGAGCTACCAGACCCCTTACATATATGTCTTTATTGCCTTAAGAGGCAAAAAGCGTACAAAAATACAACTTTTTTTTCAAATATGCAAATTTTTACTCAATAATTCTAATTTTTAAAGCATTTCGTTGATCATAGTTTCCACATCCTGCTTGGAACAAGCACCTACATGGCGATTCACCAATTCTCCGTTTTTGAAGAAGAGCATGGTGGGGATATTCATGATCTGGTAGTGCTCACACGTATCGGCATTCTCATCTACATTGATTTTACCCACCACTACTTTGCCCTCAAAGGTTTGAGCCATCTCGTCCACGATGGGGAGCATCATCTTACACGGACCGCACCACGGGGCCCAGAAATCTACAACAACCAATTGGTTGTTTGCTAACAAAGTTTGGATGTTAGCGTCCGTTACTTCCATTGTCATAGTGTTTGTATTTTAATTGTTCGTATATTTCGTTTGGATAGGAGTTTCTCGGTAATCTTATCCTCTAAATAGGTCTGGATAGACCTTCGAATAGGACGAGCTCCCCATTGTTTGAAATCGGTTTTATTCAGTAGTTCTACCTTCACCTCGTCACTCACATCGAGTTTGATATGTTGATCTTTGAGGCGTTTATGGAGTTCTGCCAATTCCAAATCCAGAATGCGGCGCAGCGACTCCATAGACAGGTTATTAAAGGTAATCACATTATCAATACGATTCACAAATTCCGGTGGGAAGGTTTTTTCCAAGGCCTTCATAAGGGTGGCTTTCGCCGTCTTATCATCGGGTGTACCGGACGTAAATCCAACGCCACCGCCAAAGTCTTGCAGTTGTCTTGTTCCCACATTGGAAGTGAGGATGATAATCGTATTCTTAAAGTCCACACTGCGCCCTTGACGATCGGTCAAGCGTCCTTCGTCCAACACTTGAAGCAGGATATTAAAGATATCAGGGTGTGCCTTCTCTATCTCATCCAACAGGACGATCGAATAAGGTTTGCGTCGTACCGCTTCCGTCAGTTTACCGCCATCCTCATATGCCACATATCCGGGAGGTGCTCCCACCAACAGGGAAGCGGTGTGCTTCTCCGCATATTCGCTCATATCAAAACGGACGACAGCATCCTTGGTTCCGAATAGTTCTTCGGCTAAACATTGTGCCAGATAGGTCTTACCCACGCCGGTGGCTCCCAAGAAGAAGAAACTGCCAATCGGACGCTTGGGGTCTCTTAGTCCTAAGCGAGAACGCTGAATGGCTTTGACTATGGTGTCAATGGCAGCGTCTTGTCCGATCACTTTGGTTTTCAATCGTTCCGCCATGCCTTTGAGGCGGTCTTGTTCCTCGCTTTGTACGCGCTGAACGGGAACACCGGACATCATACTCACTACGGCCGCTATATCCTCCGGTGTTATTTCCACTACCTCATCGTTACTATGCTTGCGAGCACCGGCCTCATCCATCACATCAATCGCCTTATCGGGGAAGGCACGATCAGTCAGATACCGATCCGCTAATTGAACGCATGCCGCCAAAGCCGCTTTGGTATAGTGAACATGGTGATACTCTCCGTATTGCACTTGCAACCGATGCAAGATAGCCAGGGTCTGCTCCTGCGTGGAGGGAGCCACGATCACTTTTTGGAAACGACGCTCCAACGCCCCGTCCTTCTCTACGGACTTACGGTACTCATCCAAGGTGGTGGCTCCGATGCACTGTATCTCGCCTCGTGCCAAGGCCGGTTTGAGGATGTTCGCGGCATCCAATGAACCTTGCGCATTACCGGCACCGATGATGGTGTGTATCTCATCCACAAAAAGAATGACTTCACGGTGTAAATTGAGTTCCTCAATGAGTTTCTTCATCCTCTCCTCAAACTGTCCGCGGTAGGTCGTACCCGCCACCATCGAAGCAATATCGAGGGTTACGATGCGTTTCCCCTCTAAAGCGGACACCTCCCCGTGAACCATTCGCAACGCCAACCCTTCCACAATAGCCGACTTACCCACGCCGGGGTCTCCGATGAGAACCGGATTATTCTTCTTGCGACGTGATAGGATCTGCATCACGCGCTCGATTTCCAAATCTCTGCCCACCACGGGATCTAACAGACCCTCTTTGGCTTGCCGCGTTAAATCGCGACCATACTTATCCAAGGTCGGGGTAGCACTGCTGTTCCGCTGTTTGCCAAACTGCTTGGGTTGCTCGGGAGCGGGTCCGTCCTCCACATCGTCCGCCATCGGTGCTGAAGCCTTAAAAGGAGTCTGCGCGATGGATTGGTGCTGCAATACTTGATCGTAGGTGATGCCCCATGCTGACTCCAAATAAACCGCAGCACGATTGATATGTTCGTGCAGGATAGCCATGAGTAAGTGCAAACTTCCCACCGTGTCGGATTGGGTCATCTTGGCTTCCGAATCCGCCACTCGCAGGATACGCTCCACTTGAGCCGAACGAGAAGCCGGTTGTAATAAATCACTGGCGGGTGCCGCCAAAGCGTCGTCCAACTGCTGTTTCGCCACCAGCGGATTCCAACCTAAATCACGAAGGGTGTCATAAGCCCTTCCTTCTCCTAAACGGAGAATACCCAAAAGCAGATGCTCGGGTTTAACTTGGATGTTCTGTAAACGCTCCGCTTCCTCGCGAGCGTATGTTAAAATCTTATTTAATCGAATTGTTATCGCCATAGTCGTTAATTATAAAAATGCCACACTAAACCGGCCCTAAACACGTCCCTGTTCATCGGATAATTGGGCATGGCCAAATAGCCTCCTGACGAGCGCATAAACCAGTAACTGAAGTGCGTATATTGTGCAAAAAACTTGAGATGCAACAGTCTTACATAAAAATTAGCATAAACATTCATCACCGGGTAATTGCCCACCTCCACTTCGTTCTGAACGCAGAACTGACCCGTTGCCGGATTGAGTACGGGGGAGTGATATTTGGTAAAATACCTCAAATCCACACCCCACTGGGTATCCAAGGCTTTAAACCAAGTGCCGTGATAATACAGATTGTGATACAACGTGAATGCAGGAAGGGGTACCACCTCGTTTGAGGACACTTGATAAACCACGTGGTTCTCCAAGTTAACCCAAGGGGTGGTCAGGTCACACTGCACATCTGCCGAGAAAATCTGCACATTCCCATTGAGTTGATGAGGCAGCCCATCTTTAGCCTCAAAATAAATATGATTCGTTCGGTTCTCAAAGCCTATGTTCACCGCCGGTTTAACCCATTGGGTGGGATACTTAACCGTTCCCTGCACCATCAAAGAGAGTGGTTTGGTAAAATCGTTATCCCAACAGTAGTGGTTGGAACGATAATGTTGTAAATAATAACTGACCGCCTCGTTTCCAAAGCGCACTTTGGCTTCGATGTTCATCGTATCTTTTCCGGCAGGAAAGATAGCATCTACTTGTCCAGCCACATGGAACTGCCCCAACTTATATCCCAACAAACAAACTTCACCTCCTACATTATAGAAGATATACTTACCCGTCTTCTTATAAATCGTTCCGCCCACAAACGTGTTATTGGTCCATTGGTCTTGAAAGAGTGAGTCATTATATAAACGTGTCCCGTTTTGAACCATCGCTGTTGGGTCATTATTATAGGTCTCCCATTTTATATCGCCCTCCGATGCATTCGGAATAATAAACCGCTGACACTCGTTGCGGGCATACACCTCGGCACCGAATTTGAGTACCTTATTGAACGCCTCCTCAAACGTCACGGCTAAAGTGTTGCGAATGGTGAGGACATTGGTTGAGTCGTGCGTGTTTTTGGGATTGTGATAGACTTGATGTTGGAACATCTCATAGTCCTGCACCGGTTTCTCAATGTAGCGGCGCACCGAATTGGTTGTTTCAAACGTATGGCTAAACGTCATAAGCGGTACATACTCATAGATTACCGTATCCCGCATTTCCTTCTCACCAAAACCGTTCACTCCTTCAATCGAATCAATATGTTCTTGGGTAAGGCATAGTTTATACCCGTGATTGAGGAAACCGGCTAAATACTTATACCCCGACATACCCTGTATATTAACCGGTAGATCGATCGTTTTGAGATCGCCGGTAAGGTCTTCCGTATTTTTTATGCCGCCATTCTCAAAGTTACTGAGTGTGTTGAAACTAAATGCAGGGTGAACAAAATAATGATCCCCGTCATAACTTCCCCAAATCGCTCCGTTCACATATTTACCCTCTTGGTTGGTGTAGTGGCCGTAGGCTTTTTCGAAATTGATTTCGCCGCCTAAGTTGATTTGTTTGTTGATGTTTCCCGTAAACAAGAATTTAACCTCATGTTCCTCTTGTCCGGACACGAATCCGCGATCATATCCAATCTTGGAATAAGGGGTCGTGGTGTTGTAGAAACGCACATCTTGGGGCGTGATGGTGTAGGGCTGATACTGTTTGCCGAAGGGATCATCTACGGTATTGAGGTTCTTAAACCACAACCGCGACTGAACGGGTGAGACCATATTGCCGTTCCAAACATTCGAAATGGAAAAATCGTTGAGTACGCTTCGCATAGGGAGGTTGAGATAACTCGTATCCACTGGCACGGTATCCGCCAACGTGGTCAGACCATCAATCTGCCACGAGCGAATACGTGTCTTGGGGAGCTTCTCGGCAGCGAAAACACTTACCACCGATAGCGCGACTATCCCTATTAAAAACAACTTTCTCAACTTTACCCTTTACGGCGTTTCAGTGCCGCAATCTCTTTCTCTTGGTTACGAATCGTTTTCAGTAGCTCGTTTAGTTCCTCGTTCTCAATGGTCGTCGGATACTGCTCCTCTACCAGTTGCAAGAAGTCGGCCAAGATATTCATGTAGTTAATGAACGCATCATAAGCGGACTCAAACTGTGTTGCGCCTTGGTCAATATGGTTCATGAAATGCAGGTAGTTCACATCCTGCAAGCGCAGCCAGTTGGCTTTGAGTTGCTTATCCGAGCATAGACGAACACGCTCCGCGACGGCATAGAGTTTATTGATAGCCTCTTGTTGTAGGTCATTGCCGGCATAAACACTGAGGTCTTTGGCTTCGCCCGACCAGGTTAAGGGATAAGGAGAACTGATGACCTGTTTAGCGGCTTTCTTGGTGGCTTCTGCTGGGGTAACAAAACCCATCTCGCGCTCCAGCACGTAGTAGGGCAACGCCTTGAGGAACTCGAAGATACCGGTTCCGGCATTCTGACGAACGCCAAACGTCTCGGCACCGACCCAGATGTTGATGGTGTCATCCTCCTCGGGCAGTTGCTGTAACATATTGGCATATTTCTCTGCGTCCATTGGGAACGAACCCCAATTGGGATCGGAGAAGTGGAAACTTAACTCATCACTCAAACCGACATTGCGCATCAGCATTTTCATTTTCGTATTGGCTGCCGAACTGAATACCTTATTGGGTGATTGCCAACTCAAAATATGCTTGGCACCCTCGGTCATAATCGTCTTATATCCTTGTTCAAGCAAAGCGGGAACCATCTCGTCCGTATACAGTAATTCCGTATTCCAGAGTGTGGTGGGTTTAACACCAAACAGGTCCTTAACCACCGATGTTTGTTTGTCTAATTGGTCTAGGAACTCATTCTCGTTATACTCCGACGCCAACGAATAAGCAAATGGGGTTGCCAAGAACTCCACGCACTTGCTTTCAGCCAACTCCTTGAGTACATCAATCATTTCGGGTGCAAACTGCTCGAAACTCTCAAGCAAGGTACCGGAAACGCTGAGGGCGCAATGGAACTTACCCTTACTCAAACGAATCATCTCCTGAATCGTCTTGCACAAGGGCATATACGAGGTTTGAACGAGCCACTCTACGTACTCATCCGTGGCCATGTCGTCATAGTAATAGTGATCTTTACCTATATCGAAGAAGCGATACCGTTTCAAACGATAAGGAGCATGCATTTGGAAACAAAAACAGATATTTTTCATAACTTTACACTTTAAACTTTACACTTTAAACTTTACACTATTAGTGCCATCCTAAGACTTTGTCGTAGATGGCGCGTACTTTCAAGCCGGCATCGTACCAGCGGATGTTATTCACTTCCGCTTGACCTAACTCGTGCAGTGACTTATACATCGCCGGATATTTGACAATGGCATAGATGGCATCCGCCATAGCGTCTATATCCCAATAGTCGGTTTTGATGGCATGCGTCAATATCTCGGCGCACCCCGATTGATGGGATATGATGGACGGACAGCCCACTTGCATGGCCTCCAAGGGCGAGATACCAAAAGGTTCGCTCACGGACGGCATGATATACACATCCGATTCGGCCAGTATCTCTTGCACTTGCTTGCCTCGCATGAAGCCCGGGAAGTGGAACTTATCGGCAATACCTCGTTTGGCTACGAGTTCAATCATCTCGTGCATCTTATCGCCCGAACCCGCCATAACAAAACGAACACCGTCCGTCTTGGCTAATACGCGTGCCGCTGCCTCCACGAAGTACTCGGGACCTTTCTGCATCGTGATGCGCCCCAAGAACGTCACCACCTTGTCCTTGCGGGGATGTTTAACAAACTCCTCAGGATTAGCCAGCGGTTCCACGGCGTTATGTACGGTGCTCACCTTACTTGGGTCTTGTCCGTATTTCTCAATCACCGTCTGGCGCGTGAGGTTGCTCACGCACATGATATGGTCGGCAGCATCCATGCCGCGACGCTCGATCGAATAAACGGTCGGGTTCACATTACCGCGGGAGCGGTCAAAATCGGTGGCATGAACATGAATAACGAGCGGTTTGCCGGTCACTTGTTTGGCGGCAATACCGGCCGGATAGGTCAGCCAATCATGCGAGTGAATAATATCAAACTGCTCTCGGTAGGCGATCTCTCGTCCCACCTGTTCGTAGTTACCGATCTCTTCTACCAAGTTATCCGGATAGCGACCCGAGAACTCGATACATCCGCGCCCCGGAACGGGAATACTATTCGCGCCGATGATGCGAAGGAAGGACTGATCCTCATCTCCCCAGGGTTTGGGAATAACGAAGAGTATCTGCATATCTTCCTGCTGCGCCATGCCGCGCGTCAGACCATAACTGGCGGTTCCTAATCCGCCTAAGATATGGGGAGGAAACTCCCAACCAAACATTAAAGCTCTCATACGTTATATCTTTTCATGGTATCCAACACACTGATAACCGCTGCCACGGAGGGTGCATAACTCATGCCGCCGTGTCCCTTGTAGGGTGGGTTACCGTCATATAACTCATTGAGCGAACCGATGGTCAGCGTTCCCATCTCATCCTCAAAACCAATCAACATCCGCTCCATAAAACTCAATCCGCTGTGCTTGTACACATTCATGTAAGCACGCGCATAAGCGGCTATCGTGTACGGCCACACGGGTCCGTTATGATAGTTACGGTTACGCTCTTGCTCTCCACCTATATAAATAGGCCGATAAGACCCCGACTTAGGCGACAAGGTGCGCAAACCGCGAGGGGTCAGGAGTTCTTTGGTGCATATATCCACCACCGCCTTGGCTTGGTGCTTATCCAGCGGCGAATAGGGTAGTGACACCGCCCAAATTTGATTGGGCCGAACTTCTCTGTCGGCATAATCGTTGATTACGTAGTCGTTCAGATAAACACCGTTCCAGAACGTCTTTACAAAAGCATCCTTAGCTATCTCGGCTTGGTACTCCATTAGGTCTGCCGCCATCTCTTTGCCTACCTCGCGTTGCAGTTCGGCGGTGAAGCGCAGGGCGTTATACCATAAAGCGTTTATTTCTACTATGTAGCCTGTTCGAGGGGTGATAGGATACCCATTCTCCGTGGCGGCCATCCATGTGGCGGGACGCTGGGTGCCGTCCGTCCATATCAGATTATTCTGATGAACAAACGCCCGCGGATGGTTCTGCTTACGGTAGAGATTGATAATGGCTACGCATAAGTCGCAGTATTTCTCTGCCGCCTGTTTTGGGGTGTATTTATGGGCGTACTTTTGGAAGGCACGAATGAGCCATAGCAGCGCATCCGGCTCGTCCAATCCTTGTAATTCACCATCTCCGCCTTTCAGCCCTTCCGCCTTTCCGCCAATCAGCCTTTCCACAAGCGGCACAGCCGTGCGGTCCATAATGGCCTCCCAATACTCGGGACGGTCAATATCGAGCGTACAACTCGGAGTGGCAAAGAACTCCTCCCGAGCCGTGGCTTTGAACCACGGATAACCGGCGAGCAGGTAGCACTTATCATCGACTCTTTTATAGAACTGTGCCGCTGCGTTACGCAGGCAGTCGAACATCGACGTGCGCTCGATACGGCGTGCCACCTCTTTGTTCCACAAGGTCTTTAACGAGGACGGTTTTGCCTCCGATATACCTGCTGCAAAGATAACGCTTTCGCCTTGCTTCATTGGCAGTTCAAAATAACCGGGCACCATCAAGTCCTCTTTGTACTCATAGCCACGCTCTTGCTCCTTGGGGTACTCGATATCCTTGTACCATTGGGGATTATGACGATACTCCACTTTCTTGCTGAACTGCATGTACAGTTCGGGGAAACCCGGGTACATGCGATTGACCCGACCGTTCTCGCAGTCGTTCATGTCCGGATTGGCTTGTGGGTTGGCTTTGGTCAAGGTGTTCACGCTGCGGAAGGCAAGGAACGGACGGAAACGCATTAGAATCGGCGAACCGGCTTCCACTAAGGTATAGCGGATGAGCACACGCGGTTCAAAACTAACGAGTACGCGTTCCTTGGTCAGCACCACGCCTCCTACGCGGTAGGTTGTTTTGGCGACCGTCTCACACTCAAACTGACGAATGTACTTATGCCCGTTCGGCAGGAAGCAATCCGAATACTTGTGAAGACCTAAGTTAAACTCCGCCCCGTATTGGATGACGGTCTCGTCCAACGAGGAGAGCAGCACATAATTATCCGGCCCTAATTCCGGAATAGGCATTACCAATTGACCATGATACTTACGCGTGTTGCAGTCCACTAAGGTAGTGGAACTATACACACCGGCACGGTTGGTTCGAATGATCTCTTTCTTTAGGGACCGTTCGAGGTTTACCAATAATGTCTTGTCAAAGTTTAAATAACTCATAATCCTTTACGAATTCTCGTATTTGTTGTTCATCTTGTTTTTTACAAATGAGTAGCACATTCCCACTCTGAGCCACAATCATATCATCCACTCCTTCTACCACCACATACCCTACTCTTCCACCCTCTACTCCTCTACCCTCTACTCCTCTACTCCCTACTCCTCTACCCTCTACTCCTCTACTCCCTTCCACGGCCACCATGTTGCCGTGTGCATTATAGAACTTCGCCTTGCAGTGGGTTGCCACATTGCCGTTCTCGTCTTTCTCGCTTAACTCGTGCAGTGAGCCCCATGTTCCGAGGTCGCTCCAACCGAAGTCGGCGGGAATGACATAGACTTCTTGTGCTTTCTCCATCACGCCGTAGTCGATAGATATGTTGGGGCATTGCGGGAAGTTCTCGGTGATGAAAGCCGCCTCTTGGTCGGTGCCCATATAGGACTTTCCCTTTTCAAAGATAGCGTGTATCTCGGGCAGGTTTTGTTCAAACGCTTTCTCTATGGTGTTGAGGTTCCAGATAAAGATACCCGAGTTCCACAAATAATCCCCCGCTGCCACATATTGCTTCGCCGTCTCCAAATCCGGCTTCTCTTTGAATTGCTTTACCTTTACAACCTCTTTCCATACGGCTCTGCCGATCGTGCCCCCTGGGGCTAAGAACTTTACACTTTCCACTTTAAACTTTTGGACGTACCCGTACCCTGTCTCGGGCCGTGTAGGTTTCATGCCGAGCGTGAGCAGGGCGTCGTTCTTCTCAATGAAGTCAAAGCCCAACTGCACCACGCGCAAGAACTCTTTCTCGTTTAGTATCAAGTGATCACTCGGTGCCACAATAATATTCGCCTTTCCGCCTTCCCGCCTTTCAGCCTCTCCGCCTACTACCATTGAACGAATCCTCGCCGTCGCATATGCGATACACGGAGCGGTATTACGGCGTGCCGGTTCGCAGAGGATATTCGCTTCGGGCAGATCGGGAATCTGCTCCATGATCATCTGCTTATAGGCCACGTTGGTGACAATGAGCACATGGTCGATGGGTACTATTGGGCGGAAGCGGTCCACCGTCATTTGAATCAGACTACGACCCGTTCCAAAGAAGTCAAGGAACTGTTTGGGTTTCTCGTTGGTACTGAACGGCCAGAACCGGCTCCCGATTCCGCCGGCCATGATGACGCAAAAATTATTCTCTTTCATATATTTCTCGTTTCTCCTCTACACCCCTACTCCTCTACACCCCTACTCCTCTACTCCCTATATACGCGAGCGTAAGCGCATACTCGCGCAATTTGGGCTGCAAAGGTACAACAAAAAAATGACATATGCAAATTTATTTTTGTTTTGTAATGAAATTTGTGATTTTTGAACACAAAATCAGCGCCACATTGAGTGACGCTGACCTCTATCCTGTATCCTGTATCCTGTATCCTGTCGCCCCTACTCCTCTACACCAGGTAAGTTAAATAATTCTCTTTCGTTACAATAGCTGTTTGGCTGGGATGATAGGTGTCGAGAAATAGATTTGGCAATCGAATGTTTTGCTTTTTTGGATTCCACTTCAATTCAAATAATCTTAATTCTCCATCTTGCTCCTCAATATAGTCTATTTCCTGTTTGTTGGTAGTACGCCAGAAATAGGTATTAACATATTGTCCATGGTAATGATTGTATTTCATTCGTTCGGCAATAAAGAAATTTTCCCATAGAGCACCGGTATCTTGTCTTAATTCGAGGGGCGCAAATTGTTTAATAATAGCATTACGAATCCCCGTATCATAGAAATAGATTTTCTTCCCTTTGGTTAGTTCTGTGCGGATATTGCGGTTGAAACTATTGAGGTGGAAAATGATATAGCATTTCTCTAAGATGTCAATATATTTCTCTATCGTTTTGCGGTCAATACCAATCGTTTTTGACAGTTCATTATAATTGACTTCGCTACCTATTTGTAAAGCAAGAGCAGTGAGTAATTTCTCCAACACATTGGCTCGACGCAGTCCTTCTACCTGTAACACATCTTTGAATAAATAGCTTTCGGCCAACTCCATCAATATATCTTTGGGTGTATTGCTGGTCATCACTGCAGGGTAAGATCCATAAATCAGTCGGGATTCCAAACGCTCCTTAACCGCAATGAGGCCTTCTGTTTCATATAGTTCTCGGGTAGAAATAGGATAGAGGTAATAGGTTGTTTTTCGTCCGGTCAGAGGTTCATCTAATTGGTTTCGCAATTCAAAGGAAGACGAGCCGGTGACAAATAGTTTAACATCGGGCATAGTGTCAACAATGATTTTCAGTGTCAGCCCAATGGCGTTAATTCGTTGCGCCTCATCAATGACCACCACTTTAGCATTATGGATTAGTAACGATATCTCTTGTAGATTATTCGATTCTAATGTCGCCCTAACTTGCGGAAGGTCTCCGTTGAGCCATAGCACATCGGTCATAGCCGATTGACTAATCATTTCTTTTAGGAGTGTCGTTTTTCCTACTTGTCGTGCGCCAATGAGCAAGGTAACTTTACCATTTTGAGCTGTCTGAGATAGTCTGTGTAATAGTTGTCGTTGTATCATATCTTAGAAATTTTCCGCAAAGGTACGGAAAATAAATGATATATGCAAATATTTCAGCCTAAAAAATCACTTTTATTCCTAAAATATTGATATATTATGGGATTATATTCCCAAAATATTGATATATTATGGGATTTCCTTCCTCTCTCACTCTCACTTTCCGCTCTCCATTCATATCATTAATAATTTAATTTATCAATTCTTGTGCCGCTTGTTGGGGATTGGGAGCGGACATGATGGCACTCACTACCGCTACGCCCTCTAAGCCCGTAGCCCAAACGGCCGCTATATTCGAGGCATTGATACCGCCAATCCCAATAGCGGGATGCTTACTCATCGCCACCGCTTGCCGCGTACCCTCTAAACCAAAAGGTGTTTTCGTGTCCGTCTTGGTGGGCGTAGCAAAAACGGGGGATATGCCGATATACTGAACGTCCAATTGGTTGGCTTGCTCTATCTGCTCCATATTCTCCACCGATAGTCCAATCGTCTTATGGGGTCCTAATAACCGCCGTGCTATCTCCACGGGCATATCCGTCTGACCTAAATGCACCCCATCCGCATCTACTGCCAAAGCAATATCCACGCGGTCGTTGATAATCAGTGGCACGCCCGTTCCTTGCAACTCACACTTGAGGGCAAAAGCGCGTTCAAGGAAAGTGCGTGTGTCCACCGTCTTCTCGCGCAGTTGTATCATATTCACGCCTCCGGCTATCGCAGACCGAACGGTCTGGATAAGACCTTCGGTGGGGAGTAGGGGAGTAGGGGAGTAGGGGAGTAGGGTGATATCGGTGACTAAACAAAGGTACATAACTCTACGTTATCATAAGACTCTTTATGAAATTTTTGTGCAAAAGTACAACTTTTTTTTGATATATACAAGAAAAACTTACTATTTTTTGCAAAACTTGCTCAAAACGCGCTCTGCGGCTGTAAAGCCTCTGCGAGGGGGCATCCTCCTATGACCCTTCGTTCACCGTTCGGTAACCCTTCGTTCATCTACCGATAGAGACACACTGAAAACAGGGTTGTGACTGGGTTATGGCTAGCCCACGTAGGGCCTATGATGCTACGTTGATGCTACGTTAACAGATACGGCGGATGCAGTGCGCTATTTCGCGAGACATTGCCCCTTCTACTAATTTCTATGGACATAGTATGGACTACTATCGTTCTACTACCGATACACCCCTTGCGTATTTTCGGTGGTGTTTCATCTGTCTTTTTATTGTGTTTTAACTCTCTTTTTTAGTCGACCGTCGGTCGAGGGTCGGCCGACACTCTCTCGACAGTCTCGCTCCCCTCTTTTCACGTTCAACTTTCTACTTTAAACTTACAAACTAATCGACTTCTTTAAACTTTAAACTTTAAACTCGCCCTTGGGGCTCCCTCTCTATTATTCTGATTACGAACTTTTTCCAAAAAGGGGTTACATTTTTTGCATTTTTTGCATTTTTCTCATACTCCTCTATTATTCTGATTACGAACTTTTAGGGCAAACATTACATTAAAAGATATTAAAACCACAAATTTTATACCCAAGCGGCTCCCGATTGCTCGGAAGCCGCCTGTAAGTGGGATTAAGTGTTTAAGGTCACTACTGTCCATTAAAACCAAATTATAGTGTTCTTTGACTTATTGAAAAATAGATAGTTACGAGCGATATTTGGAGCGCGACGATATTTTTTGTAACTTTGCAGCCAAATTCATTTTTAGGATATGGCACACAAAGGTTCGTTCGTTTTCGCTCAAGTCGTTACTTTTTTAAACGACAACAAATTTCGTCGTATTACAGACAAGTTCCATGGTAATCGTTATGTAAAGCATTTTACCTGTTGGAATCAGTTACTCGTTCTAATGTTTGGGCAACTCTCTAATCGTGTCAGCATGCGCGATTTGATTGTTTCACTCAAAGCGCACCATACAAAATGGATACGATTGGGTGTCGGCAAAAACATTACATTAAGCAATCTAGCCAAAGCCAATGAGGAACGTGACTATCACATCTTCGAGGAGTTTGCTTTCTATATGATTGAGCAAGCTAGGTTAAGACGGATTAACCACATCTTTCAATTGGGAGGTAATGTGTATGCTTTCGACTCTACGACCATCTCGTTATGTCTCAGTCTCTTTCCTTGGGCGAAGTTTCGCTCTAAGAAAGGCGGTGTAAAGGTGCACGTTCTATTTGATGTTGAGACATCGGTTCCTGCATTCATGTTAATTACTTGTGCTAAGCCACACGATAGGAAAGCGATGGTTGCAATTGTCTATGAACCAAAGTCTTATTACGTATTTGACCGTGCTTACAACTGCTATAAAGAGTTATATCGAATCACCCTTAGTCAGGCTTTTTTCGTTGTCCGTGCTAAGATAAACATAAAGTATAAGGTTGTTAAATGGAAGCGAAGACTACCAAAAAATATCTTATCCGACTGTTTGATCCAACTTGCAGATCCAAATAAGTTTGCTCAATACCCAGAGACAATCAGAATGGTTAAATACTGGGACGAGGATACCCAACGTGAATTTGTTTTTCTGTCAAATGCAAAACACCTAACGGCGCAGCAAATAGCAGACTTATACAAAAGTCGATGGCAAGTAGAACTGTTCTTTAAGTGGATGAAAGGGCACCTTCGAATCAAACGATTTTGGGGTACGAGTGTGAATGCTGTACGAATACAAGTGTACGTGGCGATTATCACTTATTGTCTTGTTGCAATCATACAACATGACATGAAGTTAGACCGTTCCATATACGAGATTCTACAGATTCTAAACATCTCACTTACTGATACAACTCCACTAGTTGACCTATTCTGTAAATCTAATTTTCAAGATGACAAAGACCATTTGGCTCTTAATGAACCGTTATTATTTGATGATTTTTAATTATTAAATTTTTTAGTAGACACTAGTG
>JAZRWG010000038.1:0-3745 GCA_045599545.1 Paludibacteraceae bacterium
TTACGTTTGGCGAAACGATATTTACAAGATTGCCTCTTGCATTACTTTGTAACGACGTTGCAACGCAACGAGAATGCTCTTGTTTGCCATAGAGGTTAACCCCTTAAACGTTGTCCGTGCCTTTAAATCTTCCAAGGACATATCTAATAACAACTTAGCAATACACTCATCTGCAAACGAATTAGTTACAACATTTACTCCCGTGAAGTCCAAGACAACACGTTCGCTTCCTTGAATCAAAGGAAGTAACTTCTCTCGAATATGGGATCCTTGTTCTGTTAAACCAAGGTCGGTTCCGTATTTTATAAATTTGAATTCTATCATAATGCGAACCGTTTTTTGTATCAACTTATCATTTCACGATGCAAAATTACAACTTTTTTCTGATATGTGCAAAAAATATGTGAAATTATTTGCATATTTGCTTTTTTTTCTGTACCTTTGCACCCAAATTGCAAAAAACAATCTATGAAACCCATTATTGCTATTACTGCCGGAGATATAAACGGCGTTGGTTATGAAATTATTCTGAAAGGGCTGTTAGACCCTCACGTTTGTGAGATATGCCGCCCCATTGTGTACGGTAATGCCAAGATTGCGCGCGAACATGCCCACACCCTCAGCGAGGAGTACCATAACATGCAGTTCAATCTCATTGACGACCCTGCACAAGCCAAAGACGGTCGCCTCAACCTCATTACCTGCTATCCCGATGACACACCCCTTGCTATAGGTACCTCTACCCCCGAAGCGGGCAAAGCCGCCTTGGCTGCCCTCGAACGCGCTTGCGCCGACCTCAAAGCCGGTAAAGTGGCAGCCCTCGTAACGGCACCCATCAATAAAGAGAATATACAATCCGAAGCCTTCACTTTTACCGGTCACACGGAGTACTTGACGCATTATTTCGGTGCGGATAAGAGTCTGATGATGATGGTAAGCGATGCTATGAAGATTGCCCTCGTTTGCAATCATACACCCATCACAAAAGTAGCCTCCATGATAACCAAAGAGCGAATCGTGGAGAAACTAACCATCCTCAATGACACCTTAAAACAAGATTTCATGCTCACGCGTCCGCGCATAGCCGTGTTAGCACTCAATCCGCATGCCGGAGATAATGGGTTAATCGGTAAAGAGGAACAGGACATCATCCTGCCCGCGATAGAAGAGGCTACGGGTAATGGGTTGCAAGTGTTTGGGCCGTACTCGGCAGATGGTTTCTTTGGGGCAGGCAAGTACGTGCATTTTGACGCGGTGCTGGCCATGTATCATGACCAAGGACTGATTCCGTTTAAGTCGCTGGATATGAACGGTGTGAACTTCACCGCGGGGTTAGAGGTAGTACGCACTTCTCCCGACCATGGTACCGCCTATGACTTAGCAGGCAAGAACACGGCAGACCCCCAATCGTTCGCGCATGCGCTATACATGGCGATCGATATTCTATCTACGCGCGCCCAAAGCAAACAGATCAGTCAAGACCCGTTAGTCATTAAGCCTCGCCCTGAGCGTGAGCGGCCGGATAAGCCGTTCCTTCCGTTTGCTTAGTTTTTCGTAATAGCCGCCTCAATGAGGTTGAGGAATAGGGGATGCGGGTGCAGAACGGTAGAGGAGTACTCGGGGTGGAACTGAACACCAACAAACCACGGATGGTTCTTGAGTTCAAGCACTTCGACAAGTCCTGAATCGGGATTGATTCCACTGCACACCATGCCTGCGGCTTCAAAATCCTTCGTATAACGATGGTTGAACTCATAGCGGTGACGATGACGCTCCTCGATGAGTTCCTTGCCGTAAATAGCGGCCGCTTTGCTGTCTTTCTTGAGTTTGCAGGGATAAGCACCTAAACGCATCGTTCCCCCCTTATTGAGCATCGTCTTTTGGTCCTCCATGAGGTCAATGACGTTGTTCTTGGTGAGTTCATTAAATTCCATTGAATTAGCATCACTCAGTCCTAACACGTTGCGGGCAAACTCAATGGCCATGGCTTGCATGCCCATGCAGATACCCAACGTGGGGACATGATGTTCGCGCAAGTATTGGAGGGCAATCACTTTGCCTTCAAAACCGCGATGACCAAAGCCCGGAGCAATGATAACGCCGTCTTGGTTATGGAGAAGAGATTCTACATTTTCCTTGGTGACATCGTCCGAGAGGATAGAGGTCAAAACCAATTTGCGATCATGGTAGGTGGCCGCTTGGATAAGTGCCTCATGAATGGACTTATACGCGTCTTGTAATTGAACGTACTTGCCCACGAGCGCGATATGTACTTCCTGCTTGGCGTTCTCCAATTTGGTCAAGAAATGATTCCAATCGTCCATCTTCGGTGCCGGAACCTGACTCATGTCGTAACCCGTCTTTTCCAGCACGACCTCGTCTAACTTTTCTGCAAGCATATTCAAGGGCACGCGGTAGATGGAGGAAGCATCGCGACTTTGAATAACGGCTTTGGCATCCACATTACAAAACAGAGCCACCTTACGTTTCATGTCATCCGTAATCTCATGCTCGGTGCGGAGCACGATAATATCGGGTTGTACGCCTTCCTGTTGCAGGTCCTTGACGGAATGCTGCGTGGGTTTGGTTTTGAGTTCTTTGGCGGCACTGAGATAGGGTACATAGGTGAGGTGGATGCAGAGGCAATCGGTGCCTAATTCCCACTTCATCTGACGCACCGTCTCAATATAGGGTAGGGACTCGATATCGCCGACCGTACCACCGATCTCGGTGATAACGAAATCGTAATCGCCGGTCTTACCGAACGCCATGACGTTACGCTTAATCTCATCCGTGATATGCGGAATGACCTGAACGGTCTTGCCCAGATAATCGCCCTTACGCTCCTTGCGAATGACGTTTTGGTAGATGCGTCCCGTGGTTATATTATTGGACTTATGCATCCTTACATCTAAGAAACGCTCGTAGTGACCAAGGTCGAGGTCGGCTTCGTGTCCGTCCTCCGTGACATAACATTCGCCATGCTCGTAGGGGTTGAGCGTACCGGGATCGATATTGATATAAGGATCGAATTTCTGGTTAGTGACGCGGAAACCGCGGGCTTGGAGCAAATTACCTAAGGACGCGGCAAGAATACCTTTTCCAAGTGAGGAGGCTACACCTCCGGTTACAAAAATGTATTTAGTCATAATCTTGAACCAATTTTGGTGCAAAGGTAAGGTTTTTTTTTGAAATGAGCAAATATTTTTTCAATTTGTGGTAATTTGGCGGCAAAAATGCAAATAAATTTGCACAAATAAATTATTTTTCGTAACTTTGCGCCCGAATTTGGGAGTGAAAGTGGTTATATCTCTCACAGATTCCACAGATTGCACGGATGGTCTTATAATTTATTATCTCTTTTTATTTTCTTATTGTCTGACCGAGTAAACTCTCTCATCCAATAATAAAAGTAAAAAGAAAAAAGGATGACTTCGCTACGCTACATCATCCGCACCGTGCTAACGCACGTCGCCATAATAAATTATGGTAAGACGAATTCCGCAGATGCGGATGTGGGAGAAGCAAGAAACGAGAAACGAGAAACGAGTACGGTCAGCGACCGAAGGGCGCTATAGGAGCACAGACTGACTTCCGTAAAAACAGTAGTGTCCCCTCGTCGCAATTCGCTTGGTACGATGACAAACCTACGGTTCGGCATGTAGTACCCGCGATTGCTCCTCTCCCCAAAAAGCAGGCTTTTCGGGGACCCTAAAAAAGGGGCGTCGGTTTTCGAGGAAGTGCA
>JAZRWG010000039.1:0-44830 GCA_045599545.1 Paludibacteraceae bacterium
TCCATTTACGAGACCAAATATCTTGAAGAAGTTCGTTATATTCCTTCAAGTCCGGCAATAGCGGCGATGTGACGGTTATTTGTTCATTCATTTTTTCTCGTGTTTTCTTTTTTCTTCTTGTTCTGCCTCGTAGCAACGACGGGCGTACTTTTCCTGCGGGGACTCAAGGTTGAGCCATTGCCTCAATGTTGCAATTAAATGTTGCATAGATTTATCAATATTATCAGTTTTATCACATTTATCATGCACTGCACATCCTACGTACATCCTACGAAGTGCTACCGAAAGAGACACGCAGTAGAAGCACGCAAGTTTCGGTCGCTTACGTGCATAAAAATCGCGTATCATTAATGGAAATAAAAAACGCGGATTCCTGCTCTGCTTATCCGCTGTTTGAGGTCCTAGGAAAACCCGTAATGTCGAATAAGCATTAGAAATCCACGCGTGCGTATATATATAATAAGGTATATACGACCATGGACATCTACCACTTACTTGTTTTCGATCATTACTTTTGAAATTTCCTAGGTTTCAAACAGTCGATAACAAGCGTTAGTAAACGCCGTTTCGCGAAGAGTTTTGGGATTGTTGAGGAACAAAACCAACTTGTTCGCGATAATATATGTCCCGAAATCTCACTTAGGCGAGTTTATGAGAGGAACATCTCCCTCCCCTCACCCTGCGTGGATTCCGTTATGTCTGCCATTTTACGTTTGGCGAACGGTATTGCGCTTATTAGGATTATTGCGTACAGATTAGTTATGGTGTAGTAGGCTATGCTCTGCATCAACTACATGAACAAAAAATTCTCCCGATTCGAATTGGGCAACTTCATAAGCAATATGTATGTCTTCCACTACTAAATCACGATAACCATTGGCAATCCATGAACGATTAAAAGTTGCCAATGGATGTTTATACGGAAATAGGCGGAGACTATTTATCGCCTCATACAGTCGTAAAATCTTCCTTTCCACCGTCACCTCATCTAAAGTAGGATGAAGTGATAGAGATATATCATAAAACTGACGCAAACTCTGCTGAACTTGCGACTCAATAATAACTGTCATGCTTCAGGATGGAAATGTGCTTTTACTCGATGTAATAAATCATCACGCAACTCTTCCGGAGTGCATGTGTGCGAAGCCAGTTTTGCCGCAGAATATATTTTGGGAGATGCACTTACTGTGTTATCAATTAGCGATTGTGCATATTCCGTTAGTTGGGATTGTATATCCTCTACACGTAACAAAAATGTGGGAGGAATCTGGACTTGAACAGGAATCATTATCGGCATAATTTGTCTCCTTTCCTTATTGTTTTTTAGTTTTACGCTGCAAAATTACAACTTTTTTCTCAAATATGCAAATAAAAATACATTTTTTATCAAAAATGCGATATTTCAGTGTGGCGATAATAATGGGACAAAATCTGCTTGTAGGTGAAGCCTTGCTGAGCCATAACAGAGGCACCTATCTGACATAAACCCACGCCATGACCCCATCCTTTTCCGTTCAAACGGAAAAGGTAGTTTAGAGTGGAGAGTGGAGAGTTTAGAGTAGCCGTCTTGTTAGAAAGTTTAGAGTTTTCTAGTTTCTCCACATCAAACCACGAACTATAGAGCGTGGTGGGCGAGAGGGCTTGACGAATACGCAACTCTTTGCCTATCACCTCACGATGCTTGGTGCCCACAATCTCTAACCGATCAATGCGACCACTCGGTCCGCGATGCAGAGGGATAAGGTCCGTAATAAGACCAAAATCAATGCCCGTCTTCTCGCTTACTACCCTACTCAACTCTGCTTGCGTGTACTCCACCGTCCAAGAGTGGTAGTCGGAGGTGGGGAGGTCGCAGTCGGCTACAGGCAACAGGCGACCGGCAACAGGAGCGCAGTACGGGCATTCGACGGATTGGAGGTAAGGATAATCCTTGTCCTCCCAACAAGTGGAATAGAGTTCCGTGCGGCCGCCACAGCACTTATGGTAACGGCAATCGCATATTGTCTCTAAGGTTAGTACTTGACCTTCCGTTTCTTTGACCGCTTGGAGGGCGAGGGGAGTGATACGGCGAAGGCCGTTATACCGCTGACAATGGTCGTCGGCACAGACATCGTAACCGACATGACCGGTGTGACCTATATTGCGAAGCACCCAACTGCGGGCAATGACGGCTTGCGCCTTGAGGAGTTCGAGAGGAGCACTGCCCGACATCTCCGAACAGATGACCGAGGCGATATACGATTCGAGGTCAATGATATTAACCGCCGTCTCGGTGCCATCGTCATTATGCACGATCTCCAATTCGCCCGCGAACTCCTGGTCCTCCGTTTGGTCCCAGTGGAAACCGATGCCAATGCGGACATTATGAAGGACAAAAGAATGCTCCCGTTGCTCATAGTCGATATGCGGCGCCGTTAGTATGCCTACTCGAATGTTCATTTTTTATAATCCAAGTTTTTTACGGAGGTCTTTCGGGATGGCGTTCTTGTGAACAAGGATGTCGTTGGTCTTATACTGCATAAACGCCTCCGAGATGTACCAAATACCCTTATAATCACTACGAACAGCTCCCCACGAGTTCTTGACCATGTAATAACGCTTGCCGTTCTGGTCCTTGGCCGTTCCAAAGATCTGCAAACCGTGGTCATCGGTTGTACCCCACGTATCAAAAGCAATCTGCCTCATCTCTTGCGTGATGGTCTTCTCGGGCAACGGTTTCTCGGTCAGTTTCTCCTTCTTCTTATCATTCGACATATTCAGCCACTTGGCCATATCCGAGCCGGTCAGATCGGCTCCGTTATCCTCGTCGGGCACGACGCCTATTCCCTTGCGCGTAAAGCCATTCTCACTCACGTCCGCTCCCCAAGCCATGGTATAACCATTAGCCAAAGCATTATCAATAATACGCATCATATCCTCCAAGGGCACGTTATACATCTGATCCATTCGCCAGTTATCGGGCACCTCCAACGCAAAGCGCGTGTAGAAAGGATGGTGGGTATAAGAGGTAATAGACACATAATCGTCGGCCTTGAGGCCTAATGCCTTCACAAAAGACTTCGGGGTGTAGGTCTTGCCCTCGTACTCAAAAGTCTCGGGACAGGGTCCGAGGTAGGTGTCATAGATAGCCTTAAAAGCCTCCTTCCACACAGGAGTGAGCGTTTTTTGCTTGTATAAGCCGTTGAGGAAGCCTTGCGCTACCGCCACTAACTCGCCGTGTACGGGCAGAGTGTCCGCCGGCGTGATGCCATAACGCATGCCCACCATCGCCGATTGGGGTACGAGACCGTAGTTGCGCATGCAGTAGATGACGTCATAAGCACTACCGCCTGCCGCCCACTTGGTGTCGCCGTACAGGCGAACGCAGTACTCGGCACGGTCCTGCATGGTCTTGCTGACCACGAACATCTCGGACAGGTCATAAACGCCTTTGCCCATGCGGAGTAACTCGGACTCGAGGAAACCGATGGTAGAGAATGCCCAGCAAGTGCCGGAGCGGTGCTGGTCCTTGATGGGGGTGATAGCGATGCTATCGACGGTGGTGAAGACGAAACCGCTGTCCTGAGCGGTGGTATCCTTGACGGTCGGCTCTTGTGCCGAAAGAGTGAGGCTACTGATAGCCGCTAAAATAAATGCAAACATAATTCAATGATTATAATGATTAAACAGAAATACATAACTACATTACGGGCGAGGAGCCAACGAATGAGAAACCAATCCATCTGCGCTTCCTTAAAGAGATTGAACTCGGGCATGGGTCCCATCCACCAACGGGGACTATCGTTGGTAGGCAAGCCCCGCGTGAAACGCGAAAGGGATATAATCAAATAAACGGTCATGGGAATAGTGATGAGCGTTAAGAGATACCACGCACTCCATAAATGGGCGACTCCCCCAATGGCTATCAGCACATAAGGCACTAACCCAAAAATAGCGGCACCCACTACTTCGACAGACTTATTGTTTATCTTACGCGCCAAGGTCATCTTACCTAACTCGGCATCCGCCTTGGTCTCCATCACCGAATGAACAAAGAGTATATTGGTAACGAGCAATCCCACCGCAAGGGACATGACAAAGACCCGCCACGAGAAGAACTGACCCGTGATAGCCGCCTGCACGCCTAACATTAACAGGGGTCCAAACATAAGACCAATCGTGGGTTCACCCAAACCGCGCATCGCCAAGTTCAGCGGTTTACACGAATAACCTAATCCAAAAATCAAACCCAAGACAGCATACATAACCACCGCTAACGCCGCCTTCATTCCATGCAAGATAAACTGAAGAACGACACACCCTACCCCACATAATCCGGCAACGAGGATAAAAAGAACCATGGCACGGAAAAGGTCCTCAGGAGTGGCATCTCCATTATTGATATAAGTGCACTTATCTAACCTCGCCCGAACGGAAGTGGAAGACAGAGTAGAACGGATACGCGGATCCCGACGATAATCGTAATAATCGTCCGCAAGGTTCATTCCTAAGTGACCGATGGCTATGCCTAAGACCGCCAAGAAAGCGGTGATGATAAATGGTGTATGGTGTATGGTGTATGGTGTATGGTTAAGGCATAATACCACCGCCAAGATTGCGGGAAGAAGGGACTGCGGTAAGGCAATCGAACGGGCATTACGGAACCAAAAGAAGAAACCCTTGTGGTGACCGTGATAGTAGGCGTTGTATATTTGGGATTGATTCATGTTAGTTATTGTTGATTAGTAATTGCATATTGTTGATTTACATTCTCAAACTCAAACCGGCGAGGAGGGTGTCGGGACAGAAATTAAAGACCGATGCCATCTCACCCGACATACAGAAACCACAGTGGGCGCATAAGTCAGTCGGCGTGTACGCCTCCGAGTTAAGAGTGGAGAGTTTAGAGTTTAGAGTGTCCGGGAGTTTTTGGGGTT
Source organism: Paludibacteraceae bacterium (assembly GCA_045599545.1). Lineage (GTDB taxonomy): Bacteria > Bacteroidota > Bacteroidia > Bacteroidales > Paludibacteraceae > Colicola. Next base: position 4,917 of record JAZRWG010000039.1, read on the forward strand.
CGAGGCCGACGCAGTATCCCCGAGCTCCGTTGGGGTACACGAACGAGGTGACCCAACAACGGTTTTTGAGTTGATCGACATGACGCATCTTCTTCAGTCCCGAATAGGAGTTCATCACCTTATAGCCCTTGCGCTTATACGCTAAAACCGTATCAATAACATGCTCCCGCTGCTGCTGCGTCAAAGCCAAAGACTCCGTGCCGGCAAAAGGCGTGTGCATGTTAATGGCAATCTTATCAATGGCCGGATTGGTATGAGCATATTCTAACGCCTCCTCTAAACCGTTGATGTTGAGGCTATTAACGACCATGTTGACGGTTAAAGACCGCTTAGCCTGAAAGGCCGCTATATTCTTTTCCAAACGGGCGAAGGCACCCTCGCCGCGAATAAGGTCGTGGTACTTCCCTACCCCGTCCATGCTTACCCAAAGGCTGTCCATGTTAACCCACGAGAAGTCTTGTTGGGCATTGGTGGTGATGGTAATAGAGAAGAAACCTATTTCACGCGCCGCGGCAATGACATCGTTGAGGTTCTTGTCGCCGTCGCGATAAAGCGTAGGTTCGCCCCCCTCTAAGTCAATGAATCGGGAACCCTCGTTATACGCCCACTGAAGGTCCTTGACTATATCCGCAAAGGGACGATGTTTGCCTCCGGTAATGCCATAAACGGAACAGTGCTTGCATTTCAGATTGCATTTGTCGGTAATAAAAAGTACCGTTTGAAGCGGTTTGCGGCGACCGAAAAAGCGGGCGCGGACGAACCACCAACCGAGATAGATGTATTGTGTTAGTTTCATAATTCTAATGCCTTTTTGAGGACTTCGTCGTCACGGAGCATGAAGGCGAACTTGCCCTTTTGGTAATAGTACCGCGAGATGATCTCCCCACCCAAGAAAGACTTGACTTCGTCCTTATGCCGAGCAATGGCTTCGCGGAAATTGGGTTTGAGTGCCGGTTCAAGGTCGCGCAATTGGGCGATAACGGCACTATCCAAGTCCTCGTGCTCCGCCATACGAATCATATCCTTAAAGTACTTACCCGTTTCCGTTTCGTAAGTAAACTCTTTCTCGTCCAAGAACGCGCAGAAGTTCTCCAATATCTCGTCCGTGACCTCAAACTGCGGTTCGGGAACGATGGTGTCGTGACTCAGACGATAACGCGTAGCGTAATCAAAGAACATATTCTTGATATATAAGGTGTACGTTATATCCACCTTCTGGCTATCCGCCATCACGATATCGGGCAATATACCTCCCGCCGTGTCCTTATGGAGCGTCTTTCCCTTCTGACGCTCGGCATAATCAATGGCCTGAATACAACGTCCCGAAGGAAGGTAATACTTAGAGGTAGTGACCTTCAAATGACCATCGTACGCAATCGTGCGCAGGTTCTGCACCAGTCCCTTACCAAAAGTGCGCTCACCAATGAGCGTGGCGCGATGGAGGTCTTGCAGACTGCCGCTGACAATCTCCGAAGCCGAAGCCGAATTGCCATCCACAAGGATGATTAGAGGCAAGTTAGGATAAGCGGGATAAGAGGTCGTTATATAGGAACGGTTATATTCGCGCAGTTTGCCCTTGGTATAAACGACTTCCGTCTCGCGGTCCACGAAGTTGGACACAATAGAGATGGCCTCGTCCACGATACCTCCGCCGTTGCCTCTTAGATCGAAGATCAAACGCTTGGCTCCCTGCTGCACGAGGTTATTGAGGGTACGCGCAAAATCGTTGGCGCAGCCCGTAGTGAACTCACGAAGGCAGATATAGGCGATGGTGTCTTGGAAGATGGTGCTATACTCGATGGGGTCGATGCGCACCTCTTGACGGGGGAAAGAGACCTCAAACGGTTTCTTCAGTCCCTCGCGTTGCAGTTTGAGGGTGACAGTGGTGGCGGGCGTTCCGCGCAGGTGGTCACTGACCTCGGAGACAGTATGGTCCTTGGTCTCCCAGCCGTCCACGGCGAGGATACGGTCGCCTGCCATGATGCCGTTGAGTTGGGCGGGTTTGCCCTCGTAGGGATCGGCGATGATGGTGATGCGCTCCTTGTCTTTCTTACCCGTTTCCACTTCCCGCTGCTGGATCATAGCCCCGATGCCGCCGTACTTACCGGTGGTCATCATCTTGAGTTCGTCGTCCTTGGATTTAGGATAATAGACGGTGTAGGGGTCTATCTTCTTGAGCATGGCATTGATAGCCGTCTCGGTCAAGTCCTTATAATTGAGGGTATCGACATAGTTCATATCAATCTGCCGCATAACATCGTAATAGATACTCAGGTTCTTGTCGATGGTGAAGGTCTTGTCCGCTGCGTAAAGCGAGCCCCCTCCGACTCCCCCCATAGGGGAGAGGTTAAATAGCAGCACCAAACTTAATGCCAAACCTATTTTAATCTTTAAACTTTTCACTTACTTTACACTTTAAACTTTACACTTTAAACTATAGTTTTTTATTGTTGGGCACGAAGGAAGACACATCTTGGTTATAGCGACAGAGGTCGCGCACAAGCGTGGAGGATATATAGGCATACTCGGGACGGGTGTAGAGAAGGATGGTCTCAATGCCGCCCAGGTGCTTATTAGCCTCCGCCAGATTGCGTTCGTACTCAAAATCGGACATATCGCGTATGCCACGCAGAATGAAGTGAGCCTTCTGCGATTTAGCAAAGTCGATGGTCATGCCGTCATAGATCATGACCTTGATCTTGGGGTTGTCGGCATAGATCTTTTTGATGGCCGCTTCGCGTTCCCGAATAGGGAAAGTCTCATTCTTGCCACTGTTACGACCGATGCCGATGATGATCTCATCGAAGAGTTGGAGGCCACGTTGCACGATGTCGTCGTGACCGATGGTGAAGGGGTCAAAGGACCCCGGGAAAATAGCTCGTTTCATATTGCTGATTGGTGATTTTTGACCGGGTTGGTGTACATCTCATGTATCTTTTCGCTTAGGAAAGGGAGATCCTTGTTGGGAATCGACACTTTCGCTAACTGACGCTGCAAGTACTCCTCAAATTCCGTGCCACGCTCGTAAATCTCGTATGCCCCATGAATCTGCTTATCTATCTGCGCTGCCACCGCTTCCACTTGGGCGTTCCGCGGCAGAGCACTCAGATCAACCCTATCCAACCACCGATTGATGGAGGGCGTCATACGGAAGACCACTCTACCCTTCTGTCCCTCTATACCCGTTTTCATAGACAAGATATCGTCCTCTTTGGACTTGTGCCAATCGGGATTATCACGCTTGAGTTGGAACTCGATCGCCTTGAGGTAATCGCAGGGGTCGAACTCATAACTAAGACAAACGGGACAGATATTGAGAGCCCGAACAGCCGTCAGAAAATCGTTCTGACCCATGGTGAGCATCTTGAGTACCGCCGGTTGGGTGAGGTCATTGCCGTCCTTGGCACGTCCCTCCCGCTGCGCTAACCAGATAGACTTACCCCGCGAGCGGAGGTGGTTGATATAAGACGATAACACTTGCGAATGTTGTAACAGTTCACGCGGTGTTCCTCCGCGAAGGACCACAAAACAGCGGTTGAAGCGAACGAAGGGTTCGATCCACCACCGACCAAAGAGGTTATTACCTATCCCAATGAAGGGACGAATACCGTACTTGACGCGCAAGAGCAACGACAAAAAGGCGGGATCAACGCAGATATCGCGGTGATTGGTAAGGAAGATTGCCCCACGACGTATATCCGCCTCCACGGCTGTCTTATCCGTATAATCTAACTTCAGACTACGGGTCGTCTTGCAAGCCAACCACTGAAGACCGGGGATAACGGTCAACCAATCAGTGATGGCTAAGATAGCCCCGGTAGCATAGGCTTTTATGGATTTATAAGAATCGTTCATAGGTTTGTTCGATTGCATCGATAGCGGCTATATCTTGTTTTGTTAGTTCCTTGCTGCCATCGCATAAGAGTTGGCTCAATTGGTTTTTTAGTTCCGATATATCGAGTAAAGCTAATAGCGGTTGGATGTTGATGACGCGTTGGCGGACGGAACAAACGCCGTGTTTCGCCAGTTTCTCGCCGTCGGGTGTGATGGCTTGTTCGAGCGCATCAAAATCGACATCATAGAGCATCGTGCCGTGTACAATCGTACCCGTAGGGAGGGCATAGCAGGCATTACCGGAAACCTTGTACTGTCCTGTAACCTGTTGCCTGTCGCCCATAAGCTCCACTAAGATATCGTTATGTTCCGTGGTAACAGCGGGAACGCCGAGTTGCCGCAAAGCGGAAGCCATCATATCGAGGTAGTGCTCAAAGACCTGTTCGCTGTGGGTAGAAGGCGAGAGATAGGAGGTCATCAGGTTACCCTCGTCGGCATAGACGCATCCTCCCCCACTCTTGCGGCGCACCAGATCGACGTCATGGGCGCGACAATAAGCGAGGTTGACTTCGTTCTCCATGACTTGATGGCGACCGAAGATAACCGTAGGGCGCACCTTCCAAAAGAAGATGATCTCTTCGGTGATGTTCTTAGCGAAGTACTCTTCTGCCGTTAAGTACCAACTCAGTCTTTTGCCGGACGGCATTATGATTTCAGTCACTAGTTTTAGTTTTAGAGTTTCGGCTCTGCCAGTTCGTGACCGGCGCAGAAGCGGTGCTTGATGTCGCGGTCGTCACCAATAAAGATATACCGCTCGATGCGCTGATCCAATGTATATTTCTCCGCATTCAAGTAAGCGTCATTCACTACCAAAGCGTCAAACTGATACCCCTTCTCAAAACTACCGCACTTGCCAAAGAACGAACCGCCCGACTTGGTAGCCAAATAGAAGGCCTCACTGACCTTGAGTGCCGGTTCCTTCAAGAGCGAGAAGGTTTGGTACAGTTTACTCGTTTGCAACGTATATTGCATCACGCGCAACATCGAGGCGTTATGTCCGCCGCTCACATCGGTTCCTAACGCGACACGGATACCTTTCTTTAAGAAACGCCGCACCGGAGCCGCTCCCGAACCTAAATTGCAGTTGGAGGTAGGACAATGCACCACCATGATATTATGCTTCTTGAGTAGCCGCATCTCGCGTCCATGGGTATGACAGCAATGCGCCATAAGGGTCGGCGTTTGTCCCCACAGTCCGTATTTGAGGTAACCGTCCCCATACGTGAGCACCTCCGGCATAAGACGATGAACGAGTTTAATCTCGTCCTTATTCTCACTTAAGTGTGACTGCACGGGCAAGTGGTGCTGCGCCGCCAGATCGCCCAATTTCTTGAGCATATCGCGCGAACAAGACGGGATAAAACGCGGAGTGATGATGGGTTTGACGCGCTCGGAACCCGATTGCTGATAGAAATCATCCAACTCTTGAAGGGTGTTGGTTAATTGAGGTGGACAATTGCTATTCATGGCAACCAGACCGATATAAGCCCCCATCCCCGCCTCTTCAAAGAGTTGCATGAGTCGTTTGGTAGCGGGTGTGTGGACGGTAGCAAAGACCGAGGCACGCATAGTGCCCTGCATCCATAACTCGTGTACGAAACGACGGTAGATACGTTCGGCATACTGCATGTCACAGAACTTACTCTCCTCAGGGAAGGTATAGGTCTGAAGCCACTCTAATAGGGGCAGATCCATCGCCAGACCCATATTGCGGTACTGCGGAGCATGGATATGCAGATCGTAGAAGGCAGGAATCAGGAGTTGATCTCCATAGTCGGTTACGGGTTCTTTCGCCAGTTCGTTAGGTAAGGTGGCATAAACGCCCTCAATGATACCTTGGTCGTTGACATGGATATATCCGTTCGGGATATACCTAAAGGCCTCCGGTGTGGGCGTGTCAATAATGTTAGCTTTGTAGAGCATTAGTCGTTAGTTTTAGTTTTAGTTTTTTCTTTGAAGAAGACGAGTTGGATTAGGAAGTTAATGATACCTGCGAGGAAGATGACAATGGGGCTAATGATGGCGTCCGACACCGTCGGCAACCAATAAATCATCAGCGGCAACACGACCAACTGAATCACGAGGTTCACCCCACGAGCGAGGACAAAACCACCGGCGTTCTTCCTATTGGGCATTGCCCCGAAGGTATAAAAACTCATACAAAAGTAATTGGGAATCATTTCCAAAATAAAACCGCCAATAAAAGCTATATAATACAGCAGCGTATTCTGCTCGGGTTGCTTTAAGGCAAGCATAAGCAGCAAGAAGAAACCCGTTTGCACAAACGTACCCGTGGTTCCTACTAACACAAACCGCAGCGGTTTACGCAGCCACGCGGGCCATTTACTGCTGGGTAAAAAGTTTTGAAAACGTTCTAACCAAGTCATTTCAATTGATCTAAAATGGTTTGTAATGCTTGTTCTAATCCCTCGACATTGCGTCCTCCGGCCGTAGCGAGCATGGCCTGTCCGCCGCCACCGCCTTGAATGAACTGAGCGGCTGCCTTAATAAGGGCACCGGCACTCTTGCCTTCGGCAATGAGAGGTTTGCTCAAATAGACCGTCAGACTTGGTTTGCCCTCCGATTGGGTGGCCGCCACCAGTGCAAAGCGGTCGTTATCAAACATGGCTTGCAAAGTGGGCACCATCTCACGCGCAAAGGTGGCGGGATATTCGCCCGTCAGTTTCAGCACTTTGTTGGCTCCGAGGGTCTGCACTTGCGAGATCAGTTCTTTGGCTTTGGCTGCATTCTCGCGAGCCGCAGCCTCTTCGAGTTGTTTCTTGAGGGCCGCATTTTCCTCTTGCAGTTTAGCAATGGAGCCCAATAAGTCTTTGGTATTATTAAACGCCAGTTTAGCGGCTTTGAGGGTATCTGCTTCCTCGTCATAGAGGTTCTCGGCGGCTTTCGCCGTTACGGCTTCTATTCGGCGTACACCGGCGGCCACGGAGGTCTCCATGATAATGCGAACCGAACCGATGCGACCCGTACTTGTCACGTGACAACCACCGCATAGTTCGATGCTGGGACCGTACTTAATAACACGCACATCGTCCCCATATTTCTCACCGAAGAGTGCCATTGCTCCCATTTCTTTTGCCTTCGCAATCGGTGTATGACGACTCTCCTCCAAAGCCAAGTCTTGACGGATGAGTTCGTTGGCCAGTTGTTCAACGCGGCGCAGTTCATCGTCACTCACCTTTTGGAAGTGAGAAAAGTCAAAGCGCAGCGATTCGGGCGTTACGAGCGAACCCTTTTGCTCGACGTGCTTACCCAACACCTCGCGCAAGGCGAAATGCACGATATGCGTAGCCGAGTGGTTGCAAGCAATGGCTTGGCGACGAGGGGCGTCTACGACAGCGGTGATAGGCTGAGAGGCAGAAAGGCTGAGAGGTGCTGGGTCGTCGTGGGTGATATGCATCGCCACACCGTTCTCCCGTTTGGTATCCTCAATCCTCACTCCTATTTCCTTTGTCCTCAAATAACCGGTATCCCCTACTTCACCACCCATTTCGGCATAGAAAGGCGTTTTGGACAGAACGAGTTGGTAGAAGTCTTGTCCTTTTTGAGTTACCTTGCGGTACTTGAGAATCTTGGTTTCGCACTCAAGGACATCATAACCGACAAACTCGGTTTCGCCTTCCTCAAGAACAACCCAATCGCCGAGGTCTTGTTTATTGGCAGAGCGTCCCATCTCTTTTTGGTGCTCCAGAGCCTTGTTATATTCGTCCTCGTTGGTAGTGAAATTGTTCTCTCGCAAGATGAGTTCGGTGAGGTCTAACGGGAAACCGTAGGTATCCTTAAGCGTGAACACATCCACGCCGGAGATCTCCGTTTTACCGCCTTTCTTGGCATCCGCCATCAGTTTATCGAGCAGCGATATTCCCTTATCAAGCGTGCGCAAGAAAGCTTCCTCCTCGGCTTTAATGACGGGGGTTATTTGGTTTTGCATCTTAATAAGTTCCGGATAAGCCGCACCCATATCCTCGATGAGTTGGGGAACGAGTTTATACAGGAACGCTTCCCGCTGATGGAGGAAAGTGTAACCGTATCTTACGGCGCGACGCAGGATACGACGGATGACATAACCGGCTTTCTCGTTGGACGGCAGTTGGCCGTCGGTGATAGCAAACGAGATGGTGCGGATATGGTCGGCAATGACGCGCATGGCGATGTCCGTCTTCTCGTTTTTACCATATTCGCAGCCGCAGATCTGACCAATCTTTTTAAGCATGGGTTGGAAGACATCGGTATCATAGTTACTCTGCTTGCCTTGCAGGGTGCGAACGAGGCGTTCAAAGCCCATACCGGTATCAATGACCTTCTTGGGAAGACCCTCAAGGCTACCATCGGCTTTGCGGTTATACTGCATGAAGACCAGGTTCCATATCTCAATGACTTGGGGATGATCCTTATTGACCAGTTCGCGACCGGGAATCTTGGCTTGCTCCTCTGCCGAACGCGAGTCCACGTGAATCTCGGAGCACGGTCCGCAGGGTCCGGTATCGCCCATCTCCCAGAAGTTATCGTGCTTATTGCCGTTGATGATATGATCCTTGGGCAGATGTTTCTCCCAAATAGAAGCGGCTTCGTTATCCCGCTCAAGGCCTTCCTCCGGGCTCCCCTCAAAAACGGTAGCATAGAGGTTGGCAGGGTTGATATGCAGTACATCAACGATATACTCCCACGCAAAATCAATCGCCTCGGCTTTGAAATAATCGCCGAAAGACCAGTTGCCTAACATCTCGAACATAGTGTGGTGGTAGGTGTCGTGACCTACTTCCTCCAGATCATTATGTTTGCCACTCACGCGAAGACATTTCTGGCTATCCGCTACGCGGGAAGCGAAGATGGGATCGTTCCCCAAGATAATACCCTTCCAAGGATTCATTCCTGCATTGGTGAACATCAAGGTAGGGTCATCCTTGATTACCATCGGTGCCGACGGCACCACTTTGTGTCCCTTAGAGGCCATGAAGTCTAAAAAGGACTTGCGAATTTCTTGACTTGTCATATATCTTAATTTTTTAATCGAGTGCTTCACCGAAGTTATTACTCAGCTGAACCATTTTGTCATATTCCTCGGGACTGAGGTCTATGAAGTAGTAGTTACGCGGGTCCATCACTTTACCGTTCAAGTGCACCTCATAATGAAGGTGAGGACCGGTGGACATACCCGTGTTTCCCACTAAAGCAATCACGTCTCCGCGTTTCACTTTTTGTCCTACGCGAACCAGGTTCTTATAGCAGTGAGCATATAATGTTTCGTAACCAAAGCCGTGGCTGAGAACAACGGCATTGCCGTATCCTTGTTTCCAACCAACGAACTTGACGGTTGCATTTCCTGTGGCAAAAATCTCGGTTCCGGTAGGAGCCGTGAAGTCCATTCCTTGGTGGAACTTCCTCGTGTGATAAATGGGGTGAATACGCCATCCGTAACCGGAAGCCACACGCGTTAGGTCTTTATTGAGGACAGGTTGAATGGCCGGTATATGTTCGAGGCGAATCTCTTTGTTTTTGGTTAGGTCAATAACCTGGTCATAGGACTTGGACTGAACGTAGATCTCCTTCTCGAGAAGGTCCAGTTTTTGCGTTAGGTCGGCGGCTAATTGCGAATTGGTCATAGAGGCAATCTGTTCGTAATAGGCCATCTTATGCGTAGCCCCTTGGCGCACACTAAGCGGAACGGGTTCGGCACCCAAAATGACACGATAGAGGTTATCATCTCGTTGTCCTAAGTCCAACAGAACGACTTGCATCTGATCCATCTGCTTCTCCATCATTTGCAGTTGCGCCTGGAGATTACTGTTCTCCTGCTGCATCTGCTTCTCCTTGGGCGATGGGAAGATACTGAAGAAGAGGAAGAAGAAGATCAAACCAATGCAAACACCGCCCAATAAATACCAACCGGAGCGTTGCAACCAATATTTGAATCCGTACTGTTCACGCTCCAAAGCGAGCGTTTCGGGATTAATGACGTATTTTCTTTTCATACTGCTTTGTTTTACTATTTTTATACCAGAAGAACCGGTCTTTTTGTGCCTGTTTATCCTCTTTGTTACGCGCCACATAGACGGGTTCCATCGTGTAAGGATTGAGTCCTGTATAGAACATAGTGGTGGAAAGGGTCATAGGCGTTGGCGTAAAGTCTTGTACTTGCTCCGGATGGTAATGCATGCGTTTGGTCCACTGCGCCAGGTCATCCATATCCTGCTGCGTACACCCCGGATGAGACGAAATAAAATAGGGAATGAGTTGCTGATTGAGTGATGCCTCTTCGTTCACTTGAAGGAAGAAATCGCGGAAACGTATGAAATGTTCCCACGAGGGCTTACGCATCAGTTTGAGTACGGGAGCGGAGGTGTGTTCGGGTGCCACTTTAAGCCGTCCGGAAACATGTTTGGTGATCAGTTCCCGTCCATATTCGTCACTCATCAAATCGTACCGGATACCCGAACCTACAAAAGCGTGACGCACATTAGGCATTTTATCCACCGACCGATAGATATCCAGCAACGGACCAAAGTCGCGATTGAGGTTCTTACATATCTCGGGCTGCAAGCACGACGGGCGGGCGCAGCGCGCGCATAAAGAAAGGTCTTTGCCATGCATGCCGTACATATTAGCTGAAGGGCCACCTAAATCACTAATCACCCCACGCCAGGCTTCTAAGGTTTGCAGTTTGTCTATCTGACGCAAGATGGAGGCCTTGGAACGCGACACGATTTGTTTGCCCTGATGCGCCGAAATGGTGCAGAAAGCGCAACCGCCGAAACAACCCCGATGGAGGCAGACGGAGAAACGAATCATCTCATAGGCGGGGATGGTTTTGTCCTTGTATTTGGGATGAGGTAAATATTGGAAAGGCAAATCGTAAATAGCGTCTAATTCGGCGGTGGTCATGGTGGGATACGGAGGATTGACAACCACCACTTGATCGCCCGTAGGTTGGACGAGCGTGGCCGGTGTCATCTTATTCGACTCCACCTCAATGAGGCGGAAATTTTCCGCGTGCGCGCGTAAAAAAGAACACTCTTGTTCGTAGGAACAGAGTGTGATAAGACCGCTGCGCTGCAAGACCGCTGCGGCTGAAAGATAGGCCGTTTGTGGGATATCGTGTCGGATGCCTCGCTTGGCAATTTCCAAGATGGCTTTCTCGCCGGCACCATAGACAAGCAGGTCCGCCGTTGAATCCACGAGAATGGAAGGCATGAGTTTATCCGACCAATAATCGTAATGGCTCAGTCGCCGCATAGAAGCCTCGATGCCTCCAATAACAATCGGCACATCGGGGAAGAGTTGCCTCAGTATCTTACAATAGGTGATGGTACAATAATCGGGTCGTGCCCCTGCCCTACCCTGCGGCGTATAAGCATCATCCGAACGCAGACGCTTGGCCGCGGTGTAGTGGTTGACCATCGAATCCATCGCACCCGCCGTGACCCCAAAGAACAGACGCGGCCGACCTAACTTAGTAAAGTCGCGATAATCGCCTCGCCAATCAGGTTGCGGCACAATGGCCACACGATAGCCCGCCTGCTCTAAGACCCGACCGATAACAGCGGCTCCAAAGGCAGGATGATCCACGTAGGCATCCCCCGAAAAGAGGATGACATCCACCTCGTCCCAACCTCGAAGTTCCAACTCCTTCTTGGTAGTGGGCAAATATAATTTTAAGTCTTGCGTCATTCGAGTTGCAAGTTCAATTTCTCTTTGAGTTCTTTGAGTGCCGGATTCGCTTCCGACAACACTTTATATTTCTCCTCGGCAGTATAAGCTATCTTCGACTTATCAAACGCGGCTACTTCGAGTTTGAGTTGCAAGGTGTCATTATGCAACGTTTGGCGCATGTAATCCATCACTTTGCTGCCAAACTTCTTAAACTCATCCCGCTGCCACGGATTCGCCAATTCCAAAACACACAGTGTGTTATCTACTAGTTGAGGCTTGTACTCATTCAGCACAGCCATCAGACGCGCTTCCTCTTTGAAGATGGATTTCAGACCAGCCCACGCGTCATAGAACTGGTCAACTGTAAAATCCTGCGTCTTCGTGGGTTGTGGTGCTACCGATTGGGGCGAAGGAACCGGTTGAGTAGGCACTGCCGAACCTATGGTCACATTAATGGACGGAATGGTTGGGATGGTTGGTATCTTAGGCGGTGCCACCGGAGCGGGGGTGGGCTTGGGAGCCGGAGCTACCGGTTTTTCCTGTGCCGTCGGTTTGGCTGCCACTTTGGGTTGTGGTTTTTCCGTAGGCACAACCTGCGGGGCGGCATTGATGGTACATAACTTAATCAACGCCAGTTCCACGGTGAGGCGTTTATTCTTAGCCGTACGGTACTGGATATCACAGGTATTGAGAATATCCAACGCTTGGAACAGCCACGGAGCGGCACAGACAGCGGCCTGCTTCTTATACTGTTCGCGAATCGCATCCGAGGTCTCAATGAGTGCCACCGTTCCGGGGTCCTTACTCATCAGCACATCGCGCAAGTGCTGACTCAAACCGGAAATAAAATGACCGGCATCGAAGCCTTTTTGCAGCACTTCGTTGAGCAGCAGCATGGCATCTGTCACTTGTCCGCTCAAGGCCTGATTGACCAGTTTAAAATAATAGTCTGAATCCAGTACATTGAGCACTTCAATGGCCCGTTCGTAGGTTATCTTATTGCCCGAGAAGGCTACCAATTGATCAAAGATCGAGAGGGCATCGCGCAATCCGCCGTCCGCTTTCTGCGCCACGACATTGAGTGCCTGTTCGTCCGCCTCTATACCCTCCTTATTGGCAATAAACTGCAAGTGACGAATGATATCCGCTACCGTAATACGATTGAAATCATAGACTTGACAACGAGACAGAATGGTAGGAATAACTTTATGCTTCTCAGTGGTTGCCAAAATAAAGATAACATATGAAGGCGGCTCCTCCAACGTTTTGAGTAGGGCGTTAAAGGCATTGCCCGAAAGCATGTGAACCTCGTCGATGATATACACACTATACTGCCCTATTTGCGGTGGGATACGCGTTTGCTCTATCAAGGCGCGGATATCCTCTACGCTATTATTGGACGCAGCATCCAACTCATGGATATTAAAGGAGCGTTGTTCATTGAAAGCGGTACAACTCTCGCACTCGTTACACGCGTCGTGTCCGTTCCTTGGATTGAGGCAGTTAATGGTCTTAGCAAAAATACGCGCGCACGTAGTTTTACCCACACCACGAGGTCCACAAAATAAATAAGCATGCGCCAGATGGTTCTGGCGTATCGCATTGCGCAAGGTCTGAGTGAGGTTCTCTTGTCCCACTACCGAATCAAAAGTAGTTGGGCGATACTTGCGCGCAGAAACTATGTAGTTATCCATAATCGTCTAACGCTGTAGAGCGGCTTTTATTTGATAAATACGTTTACGTAAAATTTCATTTTCATCTAACTGTTCCGTTATGCTATTCACCGCATGAATGACCGTAGCATGATTGCGATGCCCCATTCCGGTACCAATCTCCTTGAGCGAATGGTCAGTGAGCTGTTTGGCCAGATACATCGCCAAATGACGGGCTTGCGTGACCTCTTGCGATCGTGTTTGCCCCGTTATCATGCGCGCGGGAATATTAAAGTGTTCACTGACGGCTCCGACAATATCAGCAATCTCAATGGCCTTGGGTTGGATATGGACAATGCGCCCAACCACCTGTTCGGCCAAAGCCATATCAATGGGCGTAGACATCAAGGTGGAATACGCCAGCAAGGACGCAAGCACGCCCTCTAAGTCACGGATGGATTCGGTAACCCGAACGGCGATGTAATCAATCAACTCGTCACTAAGTTCAATACCCTCGTGATGCATCTTACTGATTAATATATCGCGACGCAACGCCAAATCGGCTTGCTCCAATTCGGCAACCAAACCCCATTTGAAACGGGTAAGCAAACGATCCTCAATATCCTTCAAGTCCATGGGCGAGCGGTCTGCCGTCAAGATCAATTGCTTATGCGACTGCTGCAAGTAGTTGAAGATGTGGAAGAAAGTGTCTTGCGTCTTATCCAAACCGGAGAAGTATTGTATATCATCCACGATAAGCACATCAACGGACTGATAGAAATTCAAGAAGTCAGGGATGCGTTTGTTCACGGAAGCCGCTTGATATTGCAACTTGAAAGTATTAGCCGAAACATACAGCACTTTCTTTTGCGGGTGAAGAAGACGAATCTGGTTACCAATGGCATAGGCTAAGTGCGTTTTCCCCACACCACTGCCTCCATATACAAATATAGGATTAAACGCTGTGTAACCCGGTTGCTTGGCAATCGCCAGACCCGCGGTACGCGCCAACTTATTCGGCTCTCCCTGAACAAAGTTATCAAAGGTGTAGGAAGTATTGAGTTGGGTGTCAAAATCAACCGTGGAGGTGTTGGCACTCAAATCATTCTCCAACTCATTCTGCTTCCGGGCTTTCTCCATATTCAAACCATCCGATGGGATAGTGGCACCAGCTCCGGTCGTGGAATCTACCAAAGCGCGGTACTCTAGGCGCGTACCTATACCAAACACACGGAAGAGCACGCGGGAAAGGAGTTGGACATAGTTCTCTTCAATATATTCCGCAATGAATTGCGATTTAACGCGCAGAACCAAAGTCTGGTTCTCATAACTCACGGGCACAATCGGCGCAAACCAAGTCAGGTAAGCGCTAGAAGTCAGATTCTCTTTTAGAATACGCTGACATTCATGCCATTTTTGAGTGAGTTCATTCATTGTTCGTCATGTTTAAAGCGAAAAACGGTGCAAAAGTACTGCTTTTTTTTGATATGACCAAATCGTTAAATTAATTGGACAAAGTATTTTTATTGTATTTTACGTATTTTCAATCACTTACATATAACTATCTAAAAAGAAATCAGTTATAAAAGTTATTAACACACAAATCCCCTATTTTTAGGGAGTTTTCAACATTGTTTATTGGTTCTTACCCGGAGGACAAATAACTTCAGTCGCCCATGAAAAGGGCAATTTAACACCATTAAAAATTATTTTAATTTAGAAATATACAAAATAATAGTTACACGCTGTTCCACGTTTAGTTATTCGTCTTCGTTTTCTTTGCTTTTTGTTTTTTCTCTTTTCCACCGAACAAAGACAATTGAACATATCGTTTGGGGTTAGCCTTTAGATCGGTAACGAGCGAATCAACAGAAACGACCGTGGCATCAATATGAGTATATAAGTCGCTGTTATGAAGCAGTTTGCCTATTGTTCCTTCTTCGTTGGAAAGAGCACGCTTAACAGCCGTAACGGACGTATCCACGTTGGCCAATATAGCAGGTACATCCGCAGAGCGAACTTCGTTTACCACTTCGCTTAAACCGTCCATTGTATTGTCCACTTTCTCTACAATACTAGGCACTTCGTGCTGCATCAAACCTTTCAGATCATTGGAAACAGTCGTCAAATCAGCCGACACTTTATCAACATTGCTTAGGGTGTTGTAGAGGTGATTATCCGCTAATTGTGTTTGGATATTCACAATGACCGAATCCGCGTGGCGCACGAGGTCTCCAACAGAACCCGCCACGTTGTCCGAAAGATTATCCAATAAACCAGGGACGACATGAGTTGGCAGAAAATCATCCGCTTTATATTCCTCCGAATAAGCACCAGATGGAATCGTCAGTTGAATAGCGGTTCCACCCAATAATCCATCGGCAATGAGTGCCATTTGCGTACCCTTGGGAAGATGGATATCCTTTCTCACGGAAATGTCCACAACAAAGGCCGTGTCGCGCGTAAAATCATAACGAATATGATCTACCTGCCCCACCTTAAACCCTTTGATATAGACGGGGGCTTGTTCTTGCAAGCCGTTTACTTGTTCATACTGACCATGAAAGGTGTGAACAGACGAAAAAATATTCACTCCTTTGAGGTAATAAAAGCCAAAATACAGTAGGAAAATGCACACAATAGCAAGGGCACCTACTTTTAATTCACGAGCGTACTTCATATTTAGTTTTAGTTTTAACTTTAGTTTGTTAGTTTTAGTTTGTTAGAGCGTGATAACGAAGCAATCTTTAAATTTGGAGCGCAAGCGTTTGCAGGCTTCGCTTGCTTGCTTTTTATCGGCCGTTTTTTCCGTATAATACTTATACCAGTCTCCCTTTTTCACGTATTCGCATTTTTCTCCCTGAAACAAAGCATCATCGCTTGGAAGCGCATTCTTAGAAGCCAGTATTTGTACGGCATAAAGCGGTTTTTGTTCCGCCTTAGCCTTAGACTGAGGCTGTTGCATTTCCACCGGTTTTTCCACCGATGGGAGTTGCGATTTATAGATACCCGCAAAAGCATTACAAATGGACGCGGCAATGCTATCCTGCCCCGCCTTAGAGGCTAAATATTTCTCCTCATTTCGATTGGAGATAAAACCCATTTCAATCAACACACTTGGGCATGCCGATTTGAGTAGCACCCAAAAAGCAGCTTGCCTTACACCACGATCCAAGCGATGATTAGCACTCACAAACTGCTGCTGCATCAACTCCGCAAAGCGGAGCGATTGGGTCATATATTTATTCTGCATTAGCTCAAACATAATGTATGAATCAATCGAATTAGGATCAAAGCCTTGGTAGGTGGTTTGGTAATCGGACTCCAACTTAATAACGGAGTTCTCACGCATCGCCACATCCAAGTTCTTGTCCATTTTCTCCGTGCCTAACACAAACGTTTCCGCACCCTCTGCCGAGACATTATCCGCCGAGTTGGTGTGAATGCAGATAAATAGGTCGGCATCGTTCTTATTCACAAAGTCCGCCCGACTCTGAAGGGGCAAGAACACGTCCGTGGTACGCGTAAACAGCACCTTGACCTCGGGGTAGGCCTTTTTAATCTTCTCGCCCGCCTTCAAGGCAACCGCAAGGTTCAGGTCCTTTTCTTGACTCACCTTTCCTACCGCTCCGGGATCTTTTCCTCCGTGACCGGCATCCAGTACCACCACAAAAGCTAATATAAATGTTAAAAAGCGCATATTATCCAAATTTGGTTGCAAAGATACAACAAGTTTTTGATATTCGCAAGCGCAAATGCATTTTTTTCCATTTTTGAGTGGCAAACGCATTTTTTTTCAAAAAAAATACGCGAGTGCTTGCGTGTATCAAATATTTTTTGTAATTTTGCAGCCGCATTATGTAAAATCGTGTAAAAATGCCCCTTTCACCCCCTGCATGTGACCGTCACAGCTAAGGGAAAGCCTTACGAGGTTCCGATGAAGTTCCGATGAGGTTCCGATGAGGTTCCGTTACTACAGCACGGATGACACACGGCATTAAGGGTGGCGAGTTTAAAGTTGAAAGTTGAAAGTGGACAGGGAAAGGGAAAGTGAAAGTGAAAGTGACAGGGAAAGGGAAAGTGAAAGTGACAGTGACAGGGAAAATGAAATATGACAAATAGTGAATTTACACCCGAGGAGGAGCAACTCATTGAGCAAGCGTTTCAAAACCTGCTTGCCGAGTACGCCAAGACCCCACACACCCAGCGTGTGGAGCGCATAACGCGTGCCTATGAGTTTGCCAAGAAAGCGCATAATGGTGTTCGCCGTTTGTCAGGGGAGCCGTATATGCTGCACCCCTTGGCCGTAGCCACGATTGTAGTCAAGGAGATCGGACTTGGTTCGACAAGTATTTGCTCTGCCCTACTCCACGATGTAGTTGAGGACACGGATTATACGACCGAAGATATACGAAACCTATTCGGAGACAAGATTGCCCAAATAGTGGATGGTTTGACCAAGATAAGCGGAGGTGTATTCGGAGAGCAAGCCAGTGAACAAGCGGAGAATTTCCGCAAGCTACTCCTGACTATGTCCGAAGATATACGCGTGGTGCTCATCAAGATTGCCGATCGGCTGCATAACATGCGTACGCTCGGTGCACAGCCCAAACAAAAACAGTACAAGATTGCCGGAGAGACGCAATATATCTACGCTCCGTTGGCTCATCGTTTAGGCTTATTCCCCATCAAAACAGAATTAGAGAACCTCGCCTTCAAGTACGAGCATCCGGATATGTACAAAGAGATAGAGACTAAACTGGTCTCCAACAAGAATAGTCAAATGGAAAGTTATAATCAGTTTATGGCTCCCATTCAAGACAAATTGACTTCGCTGGGATACCGGTTCTCGATTTCAGCTCGTATCAAGTCCGTCTATTCCATCTACAAAAAAATGGTCACCAAGTCCATTCCCTTTGAGGAAGTATACGACTTGTTGGCTGTTCGCATTGTCTTCACCCCAAAACCCGATATAGCCGAGAAAGACCAGTGCTGGATGATTTATTCGGCCCTGACCGAGATTTATCTTCCGCACCCCGAGCGCATTCGCGACTGGATATCTACTCCTAAAGCTAATGGTTATGAGGCTTTACACGTTACCGTTATGGGTCAAGATGGCCAGTGGGTGGAGGTACAGATTAGGACCGATCGCATGCACGAGATTGCGGAACATGGTTTGGCCGCTCATTGGAAGTACAAGACAGGTGAGGGAGACGAGAGCGAGTTGGATAAATGGTTGCGCACCATCAAGGAAGTTTTGGAGCACCCCGCTGAACAGAACGCACTGGAGTTTTTGGATACGTTTAAACTCAACTTATACGCCCACGAGGTGTTTGTCTTCACGCCAAAAGGAGAGATTAAGACGATGCCTCAAGGAGCTACCGCTTTGGACTTTGCCTATTTCTTACACACCGCGTTAGGCGACCAATGCATCGGAGCCAAAGTCAATCACACGTTGGTACCTCTTTCCTATGTGTTGCAATCGGGAGACCAAGTGGAGATCATGACCTCAACTTCGCAGCACCCACAACCGGAATGGTTAGAGTTTGTCACGACCGCCAAGGCAAAGGAGTGTTTGAATAATTACTTCCGTAAGGAAGAGCGCGCTTATATCCATAGTGGAGAGAAACGCTTTAATGACGCTTTGATGCTCATTAAGGCAGAGGACTGTCGCGATATGGCACTGCAACGCATGCTCAACTATTATCATCTTGTTCAGCCCAGCCAACTCTACTTACAAATTGGAGAGGGAGCTATTCGGTTGGATAATATGGAGTCCATTGTCTTCCCCAAGAAAAGTCTTTGGAAGAAAGTCAAACAACTCAATCCGTGGAAGAAAGGGGCGACAGACGACGGGGAAAGAGGAGAAACGAGAAACGGGAAACAAGAAACAATAGGTGATGGAATACAGGCGACAGGTATAACCATTCCCCTTCCGCCTAGGGGAAAGAAGTTGGAACTGACAGATGAGAATTTAGGTGTGCTCTATCACTTGGCTCCTTGTTGTAGACCTATTCCGGGCGATGAGGTGCTGGGGTGTTTAGCAGAGGATGGTAAGATTTATATTCACAAAATCGATTGTGAGGAAGCCTTGCACGTTAAGACCTCGCAGGGTAAACGATTATACGCTGCCGGATGGAAAACAAATCGCATTCAATCCTTCCGCGAAACGATTCAAATTAAAGGTATTGATAAACCCGGATTGCTCATCAAAGTATTGACCATCATCACCACCGAGTTTAAAATCAACATGAGCGATCTTAAGATTTCCTCCACCGATGGGATGTTTGAAGGCAAATTAGAATTGTTTGTATACGATAAGAAAGAGTTAGAGGACCTCTTTAAGGCATTAAAACAAATCCCTGAACTGATTTCAGTCCAACGCATTGCAAACTAAAACAACTAACATATAATCAACAACTAAAAACTAAACATTATGAAAAAACTAATTTTTTCTTCCATGTTCCTCTTGAGTTCCTACATAATGGTAGCTCAAACGATTGTCTTCCAATCTACAAAACATGATTTTGGAACCATTAAACAGGAAGACGGGGATGTTACCGCTTACTTTGAGTTTAAGAACGAAGGTAATGCTCCGCTTTTAATCACCAATGTTCGCACTTCGTGCGGGTGCACAAGACCTTCATGGCCGAAAGAGCCGATTGAACCGGGTATGACAGGAACAGTTTCCGCAACTTATCGCGCTTCCACGCGTCCCTATTACTTCCAAAAGACGATTACCGTATATTCAAATGATCCCGAACATCAGACCACTACGCTGAGCATTACGGGTAATGTAACGCCGAAGCCCACTAATCCTGCGGATAAATACTCCGTTAAGATGGGCGATTTGAGTTTGAAGGCCAATCGTTCCAGCTTTGGTGTTTACACGCAAGGACTCACCCAAGAGCGTTCCATTGAATACGCCAACTTTACGGATCATGAAGTAGCGATTGATATATATGTAAGCGACGAGGATAGTAAGTTCCTTCGTTACGAGGTGTCCAACCCCACGCTGCAACCCAATCAAAGCGGTAAGATAATCTTCTACATTGACACACGTAAATGCCAAGTAGGTCCGACGGAGTCTTATGTTTATGTAATGGTGAATAATGAGGTGGTTAAGAGTGATGACTATCGTATCATGATAGATATTAACGTTAACGAAGACTTCTCTGCCCTCAGCGAGCAAGAGCGTCGTGAAGCACCTATTTTGGAAATCCCTGCTACGTTAGAGATGGGTACGATTGCTGCCGGCAAGACAGTTAAGAAATCGCTTTCTATCGGCAATGTAGGTGTGAAAGCACTCAATGTGCGTCGTGCATATTGCTCCATTCCGGATCAAATCAACGTTACCATTCCTCGTTCCGCCGGTGCGATTAAGACGGGTAAAAAAGCGTCCCTTACGGTCAATGTAACGGCCAGCACGGATGGCAAAGCCCAAGAACCCGGTCGTTACTCTCGTATGATTTCCATCTACACCAACGATCCTTCCCATCCCAAAACAAATATCACCGTTATGTGGACGGTAGAATAAAGTTTAAAGTGTAAAGTGTAAAGTGTAAAGTGAAGCATCCTGAGAATTCATCGGAATACAAGGGGCTAACGGTTAATGCAGGAGTAGAGAACCTACCCTCAGTCAATCCCTATGCAACCTTCCATCGCCGCAAGCGCACGCTCACGGCTGAGGAATACTTTGAGGGCATACGTCGAGGAGATGTGAGTATCCTTGGGCAAGCGGTCACGTTGGTGGAGAGCAATCTGCCCGAAGACCAAATCGTTGCGCAACGCGTGATTGAGTTATGCCTACCCTACACCGGTCATTCGATTCGTTTAGGTATAACGGGTGTCCCGGGTGCCGGCAAATCCACCTTCATTGAAGCATTGGGTACGGAGGTTTGTAAGATGGGCAAGCATTTAGCCGTGCTGGCTATCGATCCATCCTCAGAGCGAAGTAAAGGTTCTATTTTAGGCGATAAGACCCGCATGAACGAACTATCCACACAGGCAAATGCGTTTATACGTCCTTCCCCATCAGCAGGATCGCTTGGAGGTGTAGCGCGTAAAACGAGAGAAAGCATTGTACTGTGCGAAGCCGCCGGGTTTGATACCATCTTTGTAGAAACGGTGGGTGTCGGTCAGTCGGAAACGGCAGCCCATTCGATGGTGGACTATTTCCTTTTGCTACAAGTCACCGGTACGGGAGATGAGTTACAAGGAATCAAACGCGGGATAATGGAAATGGCAGACGGCATAGCCATCAATAAATGCGACGGACACAACGTAGAGCGCGCACAAGCTGCACGCGTTAGTTTCAAGAACGCCCTTGCCCTCTTCCCTCCCTCACAGTCGGGTTGGAAACCAGGAGCTATCTGTTGTTCTGCTGTGGAACACACGGGTGTGCTAGATGTATGGAAGGATATTGAGAAATATATTGCTTTCACCCAAAAGAATGGTTACTTTGAGGCGCACCGCACCGAACAAGCGAAATATTGGATGCATGAGACCATTAAGGGTGCGCTATTGGATAACTTCTACCAAAACGAAAAGATGCTTCCGCTCATTGAACAAGCCGAGAGGGATGTGTTAGACAACAAAGTAAGTTCCTTCATTGCGGCTCACAATCTATTAAACGAATATGGCAAACACTAAGAATTATAAAAAACCGGCGGTCCCGAAGATAGGACCGAATGATTTGGGTAAGTTACCTCCTCAAGCCATTGAGTTGGAAGATTCTGTGCTAGGAGCAATCATGATTGAGAAGGATGCCTACGCAACCGTAGCCGACCTACTGCGTCCCGAATCTTTCTACAAAGACCAAAACCGGATGGTTTTTGAGGCGATTCGAGCCTTAGCAGCCAAAGATCAGCCCATTGACGTACTCTCCGTGGCAGAAAAACTCAAGACACAAGGGACATTGGACGAGGCCGGAGGTCCGGTTTACCTCAGCGAACTGACACGCAAGGTGGCTTCCACGGCGCACTTACATTACCATGCTCAAATTGTGTCCCAAAAAGCAACTGCTCGTGAACTGATTCAAATGGCAGCGCGCGTCGAAGAGAGCGCATACGACGAGACACAAGACGTAGAGGAACTCATGCAAGCCGCAGAGTCGGATATATTCGAAATTTCGCAACGGGCACAAAAACGAGATGTAACACAGATTGACCCCGTCATTGCAGAAGCCTTCGAGCGCATGAAGAAAGCCTCCAAGAATGAAGGCAATATATCGGGTATTCCCTCCGGGTTTAAAGCATTGGATAAGATAACCTCCGGTTGGCAGAAATCGGATCTGATTATCATAGCCGCTCGTCCTGCCATGGGTAAAACAGCCTTCGTTCTTTCCATGGCTAAAAACATAGCCGTCAACTACCATAAACCGGTAGCTATGTTCTCCCTTGAGATGAGTAATGTTCAGTTGGTGAACCGATTGATTATGAACGTGTGCGAGATTGAGGGTGATAAGATTAAAAATGGTAAACTGAGTAATGCCGAGTGGTCACAATTGGAGCACAAGATTAACGAGTTGCTCGGTGCGCCCATATACGTGGACGACACTCCCTCTCTGTCCGTGTTTGAACTACGATCCAAAGCACGCAAATTAGTCAAAGAGCATAAGATTGAGCTGATTATCATTGACTACCTGCAACTGATGAATGCTTCCGGCATGAACTTTGGCTCACGTGAGCAGGAGGTAAGTATTATTTCCCGTAATCTCAAGGCACTGGCCAAAGAATTGGATATTCCCATTATTGCCTTGTCACAATTGAATCGTGGCGTTGAGGCTCGCACTGGAGTAGATGGCAAGAAACCACAGCTAAGCGACCTACGTGAGTCGGGTGCTATTGAGCAAGATGCTGACATGGTTTGCTTTATTCACCGCCCCGAGTATTATCGTCTCTATAACGACGAAAAGACGGGTAAAGATTTACGCGGATTAGGACAGATTATCGTAGCCAAACACCGTAATGGTGCCACCGATGAGATTTGGCTTCGCTTCCGTTCCAAATTGGCTAAGTTCCAAAATGAAGATGACACGTGGGATGAGAACGAACTAAACGATTATCCCACCGCTCCCCTACCCGAGCCCGGTGAGGTGACTGTCAATTCGAGAATGAATGAGATGAGCGCCGATGGTGCCGTCATGGATACGCCATTCTAGTTTAGAGTGGAAAGTTTAAAGTGTAAAGTTTAAAGTTATAGAATATATGCTAAAAAGAACAGAAGTCATTAACGCCCTTCAAAGCAAAGCGTTTGGCGAACCTATTAATGTACGTGGATGGGTTCGTAGCCGTCGAGGTAATAAGAATGTATCCTTCATTGCCCTCAACGACGGCTCAACGATTAAGAACATTCAGATAGTAGTGGATTTAGAAAAATTCCCCGAAGAACAACTCAAACCCGTCACCACGGGAGCGTGCATTGCCGTTACGGGTATTCTTGTGGAGTCCCAAGGTGCAGGACAAGCCGTTGAGATTCAATTAACGGAACTGGTTATTTACGGAACGGCCGACCCCGATGAGTATCCGCTCCAAAAGAAAGGATTATCTATGGAATATCTGCGCACGATCGCACACTTGCGTCCGCGCACGAACACCTTCGGAGCCGTCTTCCGTATTCGTCATAACATGGCGATGGCCATTCATACCTATTTCCACGAGCACGGTTATTTCTATTTCCACACACCGCTCATCACCGCTTCCGATTGCGAAGGTGCCGGTCAGATGTTCCAAGTAACCACCAAGAACCTCTACAATCTACGCAAAACAGAGGAGGGCAAGATCGACTATTCCGACGACTTCTTCGGCAAGCAGACCTCCCTCACCGTTTCCGGTCAGTTAGAAGGTGAGTTAGGAGCTACTGCTTTAGGTAAGATTTATACTTTTGGACCGACCTTCCGTGCCGAAAACTCCAATACACCGCGCCACTTAGCCGAGTTCTGGATGATTGAACCGGAGATTGCTTTCATGGACCTTGAGGAACTGATGGGTCTTGAAGAAGATTTTATCAAGTACTGTGTTCGTTGGGCACTCGACCATTGCATGGATGACCTTGAGTTCCTCAATCAGTTTGTAGATAAAGGACTCATTGAGCGTCTGCGTTCGGTGATTGATAAAGATTTCGTACACCTACCCTACACCGAGGGTATTCGTATTTTGCAAGAAGCGATTAAGGACGGTCATAAGTTCGAGTTCCCATGCGAGTGGGGTGACGACCTCAGTTCAGAGCATGAGCGTTACCTCGTGGAGGAGCACTTCAAGCGTCCCGTCATTATGACCAACTATCCCAAAGCCATTAAGGCCTTCTACATGAAGATAGACGAAAACGAGAGTGGATACAATGGGCGTTCGGGTCAAACGGTACAAGGTACAGATGTGCTGTTCCCGCAGATTGGTGAGATCATCGGCGGCAGTGTCCGCGAAGAGAGTTACGATAAACTGATGTCAGAGATTGAAGCTCGCCATATCCCGATGAAGGATATGACGTGGTATTTGGACACACGTCGTTTCGGTTCGTGCCCACACGCCGGCTTTGGTCTTGGGTTTGAGCGACTGATGCTCTTTGTGACCGGAATGCAAAATATTCGCGATGTCATTCCCTTCCCCAGAACACCGAAAACAGCAGAATTCTAATAATGCAAATAACAATTAAAACTATTAATAACATGAGAAAACTTCTTTTCCTCACCGTCGTGCTTTTAGCTTCATTAGGCTTATCGGCACAAACGGCACTCAAAGGAAGATTGGTCGCGGATCAGTCGGGGCAACCGATTGCGAATGCTACACTGACCCTAGCCAATCAAGCCATCTCTACTTCCACGAACGACAAGGGTGAGTTCTCACTTATCTATTTGGAACCAGGAGATGATGAACTAATCATTGAGGCAGATGGTTTTGTCGGAACCATAGAACTGGTCTCCCTTACACAAGATCTGGCCACAGATTTAGGTGCCATTAAACTACTCCCCAATGTGGTTCAAGAATCGCAAGAGGAGGTGCTCCTCACCTTGGGAGACAACGACATCAACGATGATGAAGGTAAGTCGCAATCACAGGCCTCAGCCTCATCTGCATCCACCGATGTGTTTAACTCCGTAACCTCTTGGGCGTGGTCCACAGCGCGTTATCGTACTCGTGGTTATGCTCAGACTTACGAACAGAACTACATCCAAGGCCTCAACTTCAACTCCGCAGAGCGTGGACAGTTTAATTTTTCTGCTATGGGAGGTTTGAATGATGCTACGCGCTATAAGGAGGTCGTTCAACCCTTGGAAGCTACTAACTTCGCCTTCGGCGGACTGGGCCAATCCACGAACTACCTCCAATCGGCTTCAAACTACGCCCAAGGTTGGAAAGTAGGTGTAGCCGGTACCAACCGCAATTACAAAGCACGTGCCAATGTTACCTATGCTTCCGGAATGCTGACCAATGGATGGGCGTTTGTGGGACAAGTGGCTTACCGCTTCTCTCCTTACATTGATAACGAAGGTATCATCGGCGAGGGAATACGCTATAACTCGCTGGGTTATTTCTTCTCGGCAGAAAAGAAGTGGAGTAACGGAAATAAGTTCAACATCCTCACTTTTGGTGCTCCCACGGAGCGCGGTCAGTCGGGCGCGGTAACGCAAGAGGTATATGACCTCTACGGCTCTATTAACTATAACCCCTATTGGGGCTACCAAAACGGCAAGGTGCGTAACTCACGTATCGTTCATTCGTACGATCCCACCATCATTGCTAATTTTGACCTTAAGATAGACGAGAAGAACTCCATGAAATTCGCCGCCGGTTATCACTACTCCATGTACTCTAACTCGGCTATTCAGTTCTTCAACGCTCCCGATCCTCGTCCGGATTACTATCGCCAACTCCCCTCTTTCATGTGGGATGGACAAATATGCAGTCCCTCTTCGGACCAACTCTACCAACTTGACGGAACGCATTATCCCTATGGTTTATTTGCAGGAGAGGATTTGAATGGCCGCAGTTTAGGACAAGGCTTTACCGGAGCGGACGGGAACATCATTGGTCCTTCCGTAGATCCGGTGGCTTATAACACGAAAGTGCAAGCTTGGAAGAATAGAGATCCCAAAGTTACCCACATTGACTGGGATGCTCTTTATGCTGCCAACTACGCACAGAACGTAACGGATCCTTCCGGCATTGCTAAATACATGGTTGAGCGTCGCCACAATGATATACAAGAGGGCGGATTTAATATCAACTACGTCTACAATAACCTCAAACACCTCAAGGTAACCGTAGGTTTAGAGGGCAAACAGAGCCAAGGTGTTCACTATAAGACATTGGACGACCTGCTCGGTGCTAATCAGTGGAAAGATGTTGATCCCTTCGCCGATCGTGATATGCGTGAGCTGAGTAATAATATCGGCATGACGCAATCCGAAATCAACTGGACCATGCAAAACGATTATCGCTCGTGGATTCAGAACGGACAGAACCCGCGCGATGTCAAAGAGGGTGACCGCTTTGGATACGATTATCGTATCAACATGGCTACCGCTAAACTATGGGCGCAGAACGAGTGGAATTTTCAAGACATTGATTTCTACTACGCTTTGCAAGTTACGTACTCTAGCATGATGCGTTCCACCAACATGATTAATGGTCGAGCCTTATACCTTAGTTTGCTAGCAGACGGAACGGAGAATGCGAATAAGTACTTGGGAGGAGATAACACCTTTGCCAATGTCTTCTCCAACTGCCCCGCCACCCTTTATGGTACTTGGCACCACTTTATAGATCCTTCCTTCAAAGCAGGATTCAATTATAAGATTGACGGTCGCAACCATATTAAGTTCAACGCTTTAGCTCAAACCGTTGCTCCCCTCGCGCGCGATGCCTATATATCGCAACGCGTGCACGATCGCGCGGTAGATAACATCTATGTTCACGATGGAGCGAAGAACCTCAAGGACTATTTTGCCGCTTCCGAGAAAGTGGTAGGAGGAGATTTAACTTACGAGTTTAACTATAACATCGTTCGTGGTCGCGTCACGGGTTTCTACACCCGCTTCTGGGATGGTACTGAACTGAATGGTTACTACGATGACGAAGTCCGCACTTTCGTTAACCAAGCCATCACGGGTATTAACCGCCGTCACTGCGGTGTAGAGGCTGCCGTATCCGTTAAGTTAGGAACCTACTTCACCTTAACCGGTGCTACATCGGTTGGCGATTATCGATACACATCCAACGCCTACTGCGTGACCTCGGCAGAGAACGGAATGTCCGTGGGTGAACTCTATGACGAAGAGCAGAAGGATATTACCCCCATTTATGAGACGCGCGATAGTGTACTCTACAAGGGTATTCGCGTAGCAACGGGTCCGCAAGTCAACACTTCACTCAAACTCAGTTTCTTCCACCCCAAGATGTGGTTTGCAGATGTTACGGTTAGTTACTACGACTGGAACTTCCTTGACGTTGCTCCTTCGCGCCGGATGATGGGTCTATTCACCGGTACACGTGCTGATGGTACCACGGTGAACGGATGGTTTGGAAGTGAACAAACGAATGCAATGAATGAGGATGGTTCGCTCAAGTATCCGTATAACTTGATGGTAGATCAAGAGAGTTTATCGGCTACGAACCCTCTCAATCGTTTCATTATTGATGCCAGCGTAGGTAAACTGATTTACTTACCCAATCGTCAATCGCTGTCTATCAACCTTAATGTGACGAACTTAGGCAATAACACCCACTTCAAAACGGGTGGTTATCAACAAGCTCGTCTGCCTCGTCAGTCCATTCAAGGAAACAACGACAAGACAACGAATTCGGTTATTACAGCAAATGCGTGGAAGTTCCCCTCCAAGTACTATTATGCTTGGGGAGCCAATTTCTACTTAACTCTTACGTATAAATTCTAATTGGAGGACAAGAATATGAAAAAAATAAATATCAAATCAGTATCCTCAATCCTTCTTCCTTTCTCCTTTATCCTTTTGGTTTGCTGCCAAACGGCATGCAAGCCAACGGCTCCCGCGGTAGAAGACCTCTTTTATACGGAGGATCAAGTAGCGGAGTTAACCAAAGATGCCAAGGATGGAAAAATTCTTACCATTCATGAACTCATTGATCAGTATATGACCGAGGAGGGCAATTATATGGACGATTCCATTCGTCGTTATCGTACCCGTGCACACAATGACGAAAAAGGAGATTTTTACCTCTTCTCTATTGACACCCTTCCGTCTACGGGCGAAGGTATTTATATCAAAGCGCGTGTAGAGACTGACGATGAAGGAGGTAACTTCTATAAGACCCTTGTTTTACAACAACTAGTCGATGGTCAGCAACAAAACATCCGCATCGGTATTGACGCAGCGGCTATCTCCGGTCTTTATCCGCGCGGACAAGAAGTACTAATCCGTTGCAACGGATTAGCTATCGGTCGTTATGCAAACCAAATCCAACTCTGCACGCCTTCCTATAATAATAATGTCTATGCCAATAAGGCAAGTGAGAAGGCGGGTTGGGCTCCGGGACGAATTGATATTGCTCAGTTCAAGTCCCATTCTTGGCGTATCGGCATGCCCGATGCCTCTAAACTGCAAGTGGATGTGATCAATATCACGGAATTTAACAATAACCTTGACATTAAGGCTAACCGCAAGAAGGATGGACGTCTCGTGCGTTTAGAGGGGGTGCATTTCACCGGTCAACTCAATGACAATGGCGAACTCAAGAACTGTACCTACGGGAATCCCGATCTTGATCCAGATGCCAATGTTTTTGCTCCCACGACTGAAAACATGAACTACCCACAATCACGCGCCATTGCCGATATAAATGGTAACTGGACTCTTGTCTCTGTTTCCGAATATGCTAAGTGTGCCCGCTACTATATACCGGGAGCCGGAAGTCCTTATGATGGTGAATATCAGTATACCATCTCTAAGACGGATGTTATTATGCCCGAGGACGAGCCTTTCCTAAAGGCAGAGATTGGTGGCACAGATTATTATGTTATTGTTCCTGAGGAGCGAGTGGCTTATGGCTTCCACGAGGGAGATGTCATCTTTATGCCCGATGCCGTGAAAGAGAACATGAAAGCTTCTATCTACACCAAGGATGGTCAATGGGTAAACAAAGTCGGCATCTTGCATTGCGAAGAGTATGTCGGTTCGGTAACAGGTGTACTGAGTTTTTATAAAGATAATGCCAGATACGATGCAGAAGCTTCCGATTGGGCTATCTCTATCTGCGATATGAGTGATATTGACATGAAAATGGAGGATAACACTCCTTGGAATCCTATTGAATACACTAATAAAAATAAATAACTATGAGAAAGACTTTATTATTACTTTCACTCTTCACTCTCACTTTCCTCTTTATTGGATGTCATCATAAAGATGAAAAACCCGACTTTTCGTCGGCTATCGTGGGTAAGTGGAAACTTGTCAAATATAATGGTCACGTGGTAGAAACCAATAACCGCACCATTTTTACATTCAATTCTGATTTCACCGGTTCCCAAACCGAAGCCTCAGTCGACAGCCTTGATCTTCTAAAGGATAAGACATGGCGCAGAGCCGTACCATTAACCTACTCGTTGGATGGTGCTGAGCTTAAGACGATGTGGGACAAACAAACCGATGCTCGTTCGTGGATTGTTCCCGAACTAAAGTTCGAGAATGGGCTTATGAAGACCGGCAACTCTACCCTCTTCAAGGGTTCGGCTCCTTCTGTGTTAGCTCCCGCTGAATATGAGTCGGTTACAGACATAGCCCATTATGCCGAAGATATCATCGGAACTTGGACCGGTAAAGCCGGATCCGGAGGACAGTACGGTGACATTGATCACCATTGGGTTTATTTCTCGAACGGTAAATATGAGTATCGTTCACCCGATGGTAAGGGAAATTATGTGATTGATCCGGGAGATTATATGAATGAGTATATTCTTGACGGAGACTTCTTTGTGACCCGCTGGAGTAACGAAACCGGTGAACACCGCGAGGCACACGACGTGAGCATCTACGGCAACGAGATGATCTGGCGTGGTCTGCGTGCCAATGGCAAACGAGACTCCTTCTTCTTGGAGCGCATCACCCCCACCCGTGCTGACATTGAACCCGTCCTACCGGGCAAATGGATTGTAACATTGCAAGACGGAGACTCTGTACTGACCAATAACAAGTCCGTTCATACCTTTGACGGAAACGGAAGGGTGGCTTATACGGTAGCCAATGCCGGTGCAAGTCTAAAGGAACCTTGGGAAAACCAAACGGTACTTACCTATATCCTCATGGGTAATGATCTTACTGAGGAAGGTCGTTCTACTACGGGTGCTGTCATTAAGTATGGCAGCCAATTCCTCAAAGTCAGTCAAGATCGGTTAGACGTACAGTCCAATATTGGTCAGCGCGAGGGAGTCATCACGCTGAAACGCGATAAAACGGTTGACCACGATAAGAAAATCCTTGGTTTCTGGGAAGGTGTAAAAATGGAGGGTCCCGGTTCCTTCGGAGGAGCCGAAGGTATCGCTTGGCAATACTATAATGATGGAAAGTACGATTATTATGTCAAGAACGAAACAACCGGCAAATGGGATAAACAAGCGGGCCTACACTATTACATGGTGGATGGTTCTTATATGGCTTGCCGTTGGCAAAACGACGAACAAGCTCCCATGGACTATGAGTGGTGGGATTTGAGTTTTAGCGAAGGAGACTCTCCTCAATTTATGTATTGGGATGCTCTTCGCGTGGACTCACTTGGGAATAAGTACCACAATAAGTTCATTATCAAACGCAGCAACCTTGCTAACTAAAAACGAAAACAGATGACTTTCACTTGGTTAGATATTGCCTTCCTCGCACCAATCCTCTTTGGACTGGTACGAGGGATTGGCAAAGGGTCCAATGCTTTTGGACGTGTTTTTGAAGCGTTGTGGGGCGTAGTCAAGGGCGCACTATTGGTTTTGGTGGTAGCCTTTTTGCTCAACCTCATCGATAGTTTTTGGCCTTTTATGCCTACTTCGCTTAAGAACGATTCGTTTATTTATCCACTCTTAGTTCAGTGGTCCAATGATTTACTATCTCTGTTTAGGAGCAAACTTGGGAAATAGAGAACATACAATAAAGCAGGCGATGAACCTGCTTCATTGTTCTATGTGGTCTTCTTTTTATTACTCCGCTCCGGTAGAGTATAAATCGGAGCACGAGTTCTGTAACTGCGTTGCTATCACCGAAAGCGATTTAGAACCGGTCGCCTTTCTTCATCTTACGCAAGAAATAGAATGTCGCTTAGGTCGAACGCGTAAGTCGGAGGGTGAGCGTCACTTTGATCGCGAGATTGACATTGACATCCTAATGGCCTTTGATAGCACTTCCTCATTCCCTCATTCCATCAATTCCTCATTACACTTCCGTTTCTCGGAATTGACTATTCCCCACCCTAAAATGAAGGAAAGAGCCTTTGTAATGACTCCTTTGCAAGAAATTTTGCAAAAAAATACATAAATATTTGCGTATATCAAAAAAAAGCAGTACCTTTGCACCCGCTTTTGAAAACATTGCCACTTTAGCTCAGTTGGTAGAGCGACGCATTCGTAATGCGTAGGTCCTCAGTTCAAATCTGGGAAGTGGCTCACAAACAAAAGGTTTCGGTTTCTCCGAAGCCTTTTTCTATTACCTACTTGATATATGTTGCACCCCTACTAAGGCGTCATAACGAGAGCCAAAGGGACGGTAATAGACATATACCTCGTAATCATTCTCCGTCTGCCAATAGGACCCTTCGGTAGGTTCTACCGAGACCTTGTCGTCCTTTACGCACCAATACTGATAATCAACACCTCCCTGCTTAATCAAAGCATCTAACCAATAACATTCCCTTTGAGCGTCATACATCATCCGATTCTCATTCGTCAAGCGGTTATAAAATAAATCACCGCCTATAAATAAGTTAAGAGTAGAGAGTTTAGAGTTTAGAGGGGCTGGATACTCAAAATGCACGAACATATATTCTGCTTCGTAATCAGGATCATCACAACGCTCCGCATTAATCATCCGTGCACCGTTAGCATCGTACGCATGCGTATAGACTCCCTTATTAAGCATAGCATCAAAATCCAATGTAACGTAATAATCCCCTTGACCATAACGAACCTTATCCACACCGTTTCCTGCATAATAGGTAGAATACGTATCGAAATGGCGATACTCATTACCCCCTTCAAAAACGAGTTTAGCATTATTAACCCAACGTAATTTATTAGGCTCCCGATATGTAGGTGCCGGTGCATAAACAAGGTTGTCCAAGCGATTGTTTTGCCTAACGACAATAAAGTAATCTTCACTTTTTGTCGCCGGATCCAATGCTACCTCTAAATCTAATTGTTGGTAACGCCCACTAAACTCTCGAATGGTTTGAGAGGTTACATTGCCACGAACCGTAACCTGCGAATCAAAGAGAATAGGAATAGTAGCAACGGCTACCACATTATTTGGATCGCCATCCTCATAAATCGAAATAGCATAATAGCCCGACTTGGTCACACGCATATCCTCGTTCGGGAAGACAAAACGATAATGGGTATAATTAACGTTGGTATTGAGACTATGGTCATAGTCGGTAATATCCGCCGTTGTATAACCCTCTAAATATTCCGACGAGACCAAGTCCGAAGGTTCAAAATTAGCATTTAAATGGGTCACACGATAGGAGTACAGACGAGCATCATGGCTGAGTTCATCAAAACTGATTTCCACGGCATCCTCCATCGGTAGCACCCGCAATGTTTTCACATTCGAGTCCAATATATGCGTCACTAAAGGGGACTGACAATAGGCGACAGGTGACAGGCAATAGGTGAGAAATAATATAAGAAACCTACTCTTCATCCGAATAGTAATTATACGGTTTCTTTTCTTCGATATGCATAACCTTATTGTAAACCTTACGAACCTTGTCTATATGTTCGGAAACATAAGCACTATTTCCATGATGACGACCATAACCGTAACCATAACCATAACCATAACCATAACCATAACCATAGCCATAACCATAGCTATAACCATGACCATGCTTGTGATCCGTCGGAATATCAGACAGCACGAGCTGTATCTTATCCGGCATATCTACCACCTCTTGTATCTGCTTCAAAGCTTCCTTACAGAAACGTTTATTGGTTTGCATACAACGAACTACATATAAACAAATATCCACCTGATCCAACAAAGCATAAGCATCAGGAACCAAACCGACAGGCGATGTATCAATAATGATAAACTCATACTGATTACGCAATTGACCCAGCAGTGCCATCATCTTATCCGAATGAATTAACTCACCCGGATTAGGCGGAATAGCACCGGCTCGAATAAAGTCAAAACCAAAGGGAGTGTTCTTTTCAAGCACATCCTCTAATTCACAACTTCCCGCCAAATAATTACTCAAACCATGACCTCCTTCTAAGCCTAACTTCGTATGTAAGTTCGGTTTACGAATATCCAAATCAATCAATAACGTCTTCTTTCCCGTCATAGCATATAGCGTAGCCATATTGGAACTTAAGAACGTTTTACCATCACCCGATTCCGTAGAGGTTACCATAATCATCATATTGGTCTTACGTTTAGTAATAAACTCCAATCGATGCCTTATGGATCGTAACATCTCCGCATAACTGGACTTCGGTTTATCGCGCACCAAGGTAGGATTCTGCGATTTGACGTGACGCACAGCTCCAATCAAATGGAAACGACTGAGTTTCTCCAAATCCTTTGGCTCACGAATCTTATTATTCAATAGTTCACTAATGATAATGAGCAACATAGGAATAAGCAAACCTATGACTACAAACGTGGTGGTGGTGCGCTTTTTATCCTTGTTATTAGTTACCGACGTAGTGCGCGCTTTATCTAACACCGCATTATCAGGAGTATTGGAAGCCTTCTGTATCTCAGCCTCCGCACGTTTTTGTAGGAAGAATGTATAGTAATTATCACTGATACGATAATTACGCTCCAATGATATCATTTGTAATTCTTTCTCCGGCAAATGCAAGATTTCCTTTTCCACATCAGCATAACGCTCATCCAAGTCTTTCTTCTCTATCTCGAGGCTAGTTCGCATCGACTTGACGACCTCATCAATGGTCATCTTGACATTCTCGATATCTTTCGTAAACTTAGCATAATAGACGTTCTGCTCAGTTAACTCGCCCCGTTGGATACGTAACTCATTGATTTGAGTAACCAACGTCATCAACATAGGTTCATTTAAGCCCAACGATGAGGGAGCAATAACCGCTCCGGACTCTATGTTCGTCTGCAAATAATTGGTCAGATAATCGAAATACGTCTCTCTTAGTTTGAGAGTCATCATCTGCTGGTCATACTCCGTCATGCGAGACATGAGTTGTCCTGCATAGGAACTAACATCCACAAACTTATTCTGCTGACGATAATCCGTCATCGCCGACTCACTGACATCAAGCGCGGACTGCAAGTCCACCAATTGACTGTTGATAAAATTGATCGTATTATCTGCCATTTCGTTCTTGTTCTCCAGATTCTGCAAGAGATAAATCTGAACGAGTTTGTCAATAAAATCGCAGTCACGGTCCGGAGTCTGTCCTACGAGTGCCAACCGCACAATCGTACTTCCCTCTCGAGCAATAGAGAGCTGCATTCTACTCATGAACTCACCTACCAAACCTTCTTGCGTACGGAAACGGAAAAAGAGTTTCCCCGTGAACGGTTGCCGCTGATGAACAATAATAGTAAAATAATCCGTCACAATCGGTGTATCAAAATCCGCCGTCACATCCAAGTCCATGCGATCATCCGTTGATTGTATATGTACACGGTTTTCCGCCGTTGCCGAAATCTCAAATAGTTGACTGATGGCCTTGTCATTAACTACAACACGCTCGATGTGAATAGGCGATGTCGCATACAAGTTATGGGTCTTAAAACGCCCCTTAGTGATACACTCCATCCTAAGGTTCGGCATGGAATCAACCACCCGACTAATGAGGTCATAGGAACTGAGAATAAAAAGTTGGTTCTCAAGGTTCTTCATTCCATTATCCACACCAAAACCATTCAGCAACGCCGAGTTCTGCCCCATGGCGGCCGAATTATCCTTGATGAGCACCGTACCGGAGGAATAATAATCCGGCATCCAACGACGATTCTTTATCATCGCTACGCCAAGGGCAATTACAGCTCCGATAACAAACAAATACCAGAAGTGCAAGAAGCGGAAAACCCACTCCATCACATTAAAGTCCGTCTGATCCTCCTTCTCTATTTCTTCTCGCGAAGGTCCACCATAACCATAATTGCCATAGTTTCCGTAATTACCATAATTGCCATAATTATGATAGTTGCCATAACGACCATAGTTTCCGTAATTACCATAATTGCCATAATTGGCATTTGTTTGCGGGATATAGTTACTATTCCCGCTTTGTGTATAATCTTTATTCGAATCCATAATCTTTATTTATTCGTAAATGTCACAGCAAAGTTCAACGCACTAATCAACAGTCCTACCGACGAAGTCACCAAGCCTAAGAAGCCCGTATAGGTAGGCACTTTCACGAAACTATCCTTCGTGCGAGCTACATAAATAACATCGTTGGGGTAGATATAATAATATTTAGAATCAATAATCGTATTCGTGCGAATATCAAAATCCAACACTTCCGGTTCCTCGTTGGTTCGCGGACGAATAATACGCACGTGCTTGCGGTCACCTGAATTTTGCAAATCTCCTGACATAGCGAGGGCTTGGAAGATATTCATCTTCTCCCGATAGATATAATACGACCCCGACCTAATATCACCTATCACAGTAAAGGTCTTATTATACAATGCCACTTTCACATCCGCATCCGGAATAATCTCACGGAAAGCTTTTTGCAATGAATCTTGTGCCTCACGCTCGGTCAATCCGGCTAAACGAATAGGACGAAGGAACGGAATGTCCACCGTACCGTCTTGATAAATACGATAGGTAACAGCATATTCGCCACTCATCGATGTATTATTCGTACCCAATGTCTTAGAAACCGTCTCATCCATAGAAATCAAGCGGTACATAATTTCATCGTTCACCTGCAAGCGGTAAGGCTCATAGACATCAATAGTATCATATACCGGCAGTTTATTCTGCTTGGTAGGTTCCTGTAACAAACCTATTGCACGATGACCATAACAACCGGTCAGTAACATACCCGCCCAAATAACGACGAGCAACTTTAAAATAGACTTACTCATAATCATTGGGGGTTTTTCTTTTCTTTAATATGTTGAATACCGGTGTTCACTATCGTATATACAAACACACCGAAGGAAATCGTGGCCGCCACAATGCTCACTGCCGTCGCTGCCGAATTGATACCAAAAGACTGACCCGGAATCTGACGGATATAGATAATATCGTTCGGCTCAATGTAATAGAACTCCGAATTGATAATATCCTTGGAGCGCACATCAAACGTCTTCACTATCGTTTGACCATCTTTCTCTCGAATGAGTTTAATCTGTGAACGATCTCCGAACTCTTGTATATCCCCCGCCATAGCCAGTGCCTCAAAGATAGTCATCTTTTCTTTATTGATCGAATATCGCCCCGACTGCTGTCCGATTATCGAGAATGATCGACGCACTACGTTCACTTCACAGGAAACCATCTTATAACCGGGTATCTCACGCAATAGTTTGCCTAAGCGGTCCTCTATTTCGTACTTGACTTCACGAGTGGTCATTCCCAACACATAGATATCACCGATGGTGGGGTATTGAATATTACCATTATCGTCCACCAAATACGAGTAAAGATCATATGAACTATAGTCACTCGTACCACCCTGACGACCACGCATTTGGTAGTTATTAGCACCAGCATTATACAACTTGGTTATCTTCTCGTCCAACGAATAGACATAAATATATAGACGATCACCCACACGCAACTTGTAGTCCTCAAAGACCAATGTGTCTGCATAAGCCGGAATCTTCTTATCCGGCTCTTGCATATAGTTTACCTTCTTAGACGTCACGCAAGACATAAACGCGATTGCAATAATCGCCAACAATAAACTATTAACTTTTAACTGCTTCACTTACTTTACACTTTAAACTTTACACTTTAAACTAAATGACATCATCGGCGCTCATCCCAACCAAAGGGATGTTTTGCGAGCGGCAATTTTGCCAGCGGGTGATAATCACCCACCAAACCTATCGGCTCTGCGTTCCGAATCTGACTCACGATTTCTATGCACTCACGCGCTTGAGCAATACGGAAACCTTCGCCGCTTAAGATGCGCTTATAACTCTCCGTGTGTAACTCCGTAAAGCCCTGCGAGAACTCAAACTCCTCACCATCAATACTCAGCGTGCGATAGGTTCGCTTCTCGCCCTGCACCGCATTCGACGGCAGACAGTCTGCATTGATACTGAGGAAATACCTAACCCTCGCTTGCTTGAGCTCAAGGTAACCCGCAACACGGTCAAAACTCATCACATGAACGATATTCTTTTGCACCGGACCGAAAATCCATTGCAACATATCGTAGAAGTGAACACCGATATTCGTGGCTACTCCACCCGACTTATGGATATCCCCCTTCCAAGAGGCGTAATACCAATTACCGCGAGAGGTGATGTAAGTTAAATCTACATCGTAGATCTTGTCCTTGGGACCATTCTCTATTTTCTTCTTTAGATTCGCAATGGCCTCGTGCAAACGTAGTTGCAAAATCGTATAAGCCTGATGACCCGTTTCTTGCTCCAACTCCACCAAGTTATCTATATTGTGAGGATTGAGCACCAGCGGTTTCTCACAGATCACATTCGTTCCCAATCTTAAACCGTAACGAATGAAGGCATCATGCGTGTAATTCGGGGTACAGATAGACATCCAGTCCAATGGCTTATCTGTACGCATCTGCTTAGAACAAAAACGATCAAACTGCTCGTTCTCCGTAAAGAAAGCGCAATTGGGGAAAGACGA
Source organism: Paludibacteraceae bacterium (assembly GCA_045599545.1). Classification (GTDB taxonomy): domain Bacteria; phylum Bacteroidota; class Bacteroidia; order Bacteroidales; family Paludibacteraceae; genus Colicola. The sequence continues at coordinate 43,138 of JAZRWG010000039.1, forward strand.
ATCCAGTCGGCCTACGGAATCGAATTTGTCATAGGCGACCATTAAGTTATTGCCCGTATCTGCAATGGCTTTGATATGGCGAGGAGCAATATATCCTGCCGCACCGATTAATGCAAATTGTAGGGGTTTTGTATACATAAAAAAGTATCTTTGTGTCCTTATTATTCAATTTGGGCGCAAAGATACTAAATTTTTATGATATATACAAATTTATTTGTATTTTTTCTTATGCTGAGTGCATTTTTCCGAATAAAATCGAACGTAATGTAAGAAAAAAGTACTTACAATCCGTTTTTACCGGATGGGCGAAATATTCATCCAAGTATTGGTTCTCCGAGGCAAATAACGATTCAAAATCATCCGGATGATTGACATAGAAGGGGGGTATCAAACCCGGTTTGCATTGGGTTCGTTTATCTTGTAATTCTTTAGGATATTGTTCAAACATAGTACGACTGAGTGGTCTCACCCCCACCAATTTGCAATCGCGTTTTATCCAATTTATGAGCATCGGTAACTCATCCAACCAATATTTTCTCAAGAATCGTCCCCACGTTGTAATACGGAAATCATCCTCACTCTTATCCGCAATCGACATGCCTCCTCGCTTATCAAACACAAATTTCTGTATATACTCCGCATAAGGATGCATGGTTCTCATTTTATAAAAATACACAATCTCTTTATCCTTTCCCACACGAGCCAATTTAATCAATGGGCCATACAACTTAATCTGTTCTTGCGGATAGGGCTGCGAATGGCGACGAGCAAAAACATATACAATATGTCCGGAAGGAATTTCTTCCAACACTTCAAATCCACAATAATACAACCGACCCAACACCTCCGTTCGACTGAGCATACGTTTCCTACCTTTTGTCAAATCATAGTATAATCGGCTCGAAAGCATCAATCTAGGAATTACTCGCTTAATAAAGAACCAGAAACTATACACCACCCAATTCAATCCCTTTGGATACTTATCTAATATCTTCTTCTTAATATATTCTTGAGGACGATAACAACATACATAAATACCATTATCCGGCAATTTCTGATTGACAATACAAAAACGCTTATTTATTCCCTTGGCTTCGTTTAGTAACATCAAATCCACCAATGTCTTATACTGATAATCCGGTATTTGAAGGAACGAGAACCGATCTCGACTCGCCACCACCTTCGTCTGACGCGAATCAAGGTGCGCTTTTTTGAGTAATAGTTGATATTCCTTCTCGGTCGTTAGCGATAAAACCGACTGATGAACCGCTTCTACAGAGGCTTCGGAACGTTTTTCGTCGGTTCGTTTGCAATCTGCCTTTTCTCGTTTCTCTATTGGCATAACGGGAACCGTTAGATTCTGAGCGTACTTCCAATAGTGTGCTAACAAGATCAGCAATGCATCCATCATGGCCACAATGCCCACCGTCCAACCTGCTACCACCGGACTCAGTCCATAATGAAGGTGCGGTAACACGTACCAACTTAAGCCAATCTCTACCCCTACAATAATGGCTAACGAGAGTATTTCCTGCCAAAACCAACGCTCTTTATACGAACGGTACTTACCCAAAACTAAACTAAGCACAATCCACACGCCTGCCATACCGGCAAACAATACCCAATACGCATTTATACCGGATTTAGAGGCTATCACTCGCCACAATATACATATCACCGCAGCGATAATCCA
>JAZRWG010000040.1:0-14145 GCA_045599545.1 Paludibacteraceae bacterium
GGTAACTTCCACTTTGACTTGCGCGGTGACTTGCGGGGTGTCTTGCATGGTGAAATCGCTTATATCTCTATTGTTCAGCGAGTTATCTTGCATGGTGACTTGCGCGGTATCTTGCGCGGTACGGCGGTAAATAGTATGCAAGAAATCATCATCTTGCACAAAGGTGGGACGGGGCAAACCATGTGTTATACAGCGGTCTATGAGGTCCGTCGTTCCTGTGCCTATCTGCTCAATATATCCTGCTAAATACACAGGATGTGCCAGTAATGGATTAACCGGCATGTAAGAACTAAACATATTACGAACAATATCGTTTTCAGCTTTTACCTTAAGTTTTTCTTCCTTAGGTTGACGAGATGGCACATCTTTGAGAAGCACTATACGATATACACTACGTTTAGTTGCCTCATCATACTCTCGTTCAGTAGGAGACTTACCTTCTGCATCTTCATAGCCATAACCTTCTCCCAATAGACCAAGATATATGTCCGAATTGGCCACCTCGTCCAAATAAGCACGTTGAGCAGATTGGTCTTGTGCGGGCAATTCTTCAAAAATACAAGGTTCAAAATAACGCCCTAACATAGCATCTTGACGAATATATGCTACCAATGCACGGCGTTCCTGATAAAACTCCGACTGTACGCTACTGATAAAAATCTTCTTCTTATCCATGATGTTATGCGTTTTGTGTTAAAGCTTGTTTGAGGTTAGCAATAGCGGAAGCAATATCCTTGGAACGAGCGTCGATAGTAGCCAACAGTTCTTCTACCGAAGCGTCGGAATCGAGGTCTGACTCTTGGTGAATCCACGTGATATCCATACCGACCTTATCGCGCTGAAGCAACTCGGCAGCGGAGAACTTACGCCAACGCCCTTCGGGGTTGGTCTCGGCATTATAGGTCTCTTGTCTTTGTTGGGCAGTATAGCACTGCACAAAGTCTTCCAAATCTTCCCTTTTCATCGGATTCTGCACCTTGGTGAAGTGCATATTCGTGCGGAGGTCATAAAACCACACGTCTCGCGTTTCTCCACCCTTATAAAAGAACAGCACATTGGCTTTGACGCCATTGGCATAGAAGATACCGGTAGGAAGACGGAGGATAGCATCCAAACGGAAATCGGAGAGGAGTTTGCGGCGCACGACCTCTCCCTCTGCCTCAAAGAGGATATTATCGGGTAGGACAACGGCTGCACGCCCGCCGGTCTTGAGCATAAGCATGATATGCTGAAGGAAATTAAGTTGGTTGTTCTTGGTTTCCTTATAGAAATCAGGGCGAGATATTTCGACAGAACCTTCTGCGCGCGTTCCAAAAGGCGGATTGGCAAGCACTATATCCACTAAACGCGAGGGTTCGTGTTCCAATGAGTCCTCACATAAGATAGGTGAGACGGTGGTTCCAATACCATGGAGATAGAGGTTCATAGAAGCCATCGTAACAACCAAAGGGGTTATATCATTACCGCTAAGGGCTTGGGTGCGCAAGAACTTCTGTAGGTCGGCTCGGTTGGATTGTTTCTTCATATAATCGAAAGCCGCCAATAAGAAACCGCCGGTACCACAAGCAGGATCAGCGACTGTGGAACCGATAGTAGGTCTCACGCAATCGACCATGGCAGCAATTAGCGCACGCGGAGTGAAGTATTGTCCGGCACCGCCCTTGGCATCCTGTCCGTTGCGCTCTAATATACTCTCATAGATAGCACCCTTAACATCCTCCTCTAAGTTGAGCCACTGTTGTTCGTCAATGAGGGTGATGACTTTTTTGAGATAAACAGGTTTATCAATGGCGTTCTTGGCTTTGGTAAAGATAGTTCCCACTAATCCCCCTTGCAACGCTAAACGCTCTAAGACGGCTTCATATCTGTCCAGTAAGTCGTGACCTGACAAGTCCTTAATGTCTTTCCACTGGAAGCCTAAAGGCAATGCCGACGGCTCATGAAAGAGGGTCGCACGCTCGTCGTCCATCTTAAGAAAGAGGAGGTACGAGAGTTGGGTGATATAGTCGGTAAACGAGATACCTTGCCCCGAAAGGACGGTGGCGAGTTTCCACACTTGTTGGGTGATTTGGTTAGAGGTCATGCTGATTTAAGAATAAAAGAAGACATAGATACAAGTGCCTCTGCTGCGAGGTCGTAGTTATTATTATAAGAACCAATAAGTCGTGCTGCGAGGTTCATATCGAAGTCGCGCAGGTCGCTCATCGGGCATGCTCCATTAGCAAGGACATAGTCGAGCACTTGGCGCATGATGGTCTGTTGGTCGGGAGTAAGGGAACGCTGCATCTGACCACACCAGAGGTTGAAACGCTGCGTTGCCGTTGGATAGAAAGAGGATAGAGGCGATATATGCGTGTAAGCATAACGCACCAAAGCAATGATATTCGTTAGGGCTTCGCGCTCCTGCTTGAGCGTCAGCGGACGGACATCATCGGGATGAAGAATGGTATAACAATTCCACAACCGCAGGATAGAAAACTCACTATTGGCGTTGATGAGTTGATTACGCAAGCCGTCAAGGAGTTCATAGGTCAAGGGTATATCCGCATTATTATAGATAATACGGAGAGCCTCCATATCGTCGCGGTGGTCGGTGATATATTGCTCAAAGGCACTAACCGTAGCCTGCGCGTCCTCGTGCGAGAAACCGGCAAAAATAATCTCATCCTTCGGCTCTGTGAGCGTATAGATATACCCCTTACTCATCTCCACGAGTTTGGCGCGTGCCGCCGGATTACTCGTTAAGGGTAATAAGATGAGGCGAAAATCGGGTTCGCCTATTACCCCATGTTCTTCCGGATAGAGAGCCGCAAAGAGTTCGTCCACTATGGTCTTAAGCGGGGTATGTGCCAACTGCTCAAATTCGTTGAGGTGTTCCTCGGGGGTGCGATTATAGATACGAGCCAACCGATTGGCAAGGTCTTGCATGATACTGAGGTTCTCCCCTCCTGCCTCCAGGTCAAAATAGGTGCCCAAGGTCAAACGCTCCAAGAGTTGTTCCAATGAGAGCCGTTGAGTACCTGGATTCTCGTAAGGTTGCGGGATCGTGTGTGCGTGCTTGGTCACCCTTGCCGCATCAATGAGAATAAACTCACTCTTGGTGTCGGCATTAGGCGTGACGACTTTGAGCTTATCATCGGACAGCGTGCGAACGCCACGCCCTTTCATCTGTACATAGAGTAATTCACTCGATACATCACGCATGAACATAACCACCTCCAAGGGCTTAATATCCGTACCCGTAGCCACCAGCGTGACGGTAACGGCAATACGGAACTCCTTATCGTTACGGAAAGAGCGAATGAGCGCATTACTATCGCCCGCACTATATGTGATCTTCTGAACAAAACGCGGGTCTTGGTTGGGGAAGATGTCCCGCAAGGTCTCTACAATCTGCGTGGCGTGACGGTCATCTACGGCAAAAATAAGGGTCTTCGGGATATATCGCATCTTAGGATCCGACTCAGCGCGTTGAGGAAAGAGTTGCGTATAAACAACTTCCTTATAATGAGACAGAATAAGACGCGTCTGGTCGGGGATAACGATACGGCGGTTTATCTCCTCGGGCTTGAAGGTCTCGTCTTGGGCCTGGGTCTTGACTTGTTCATAACCTGTGTGACGAGAAGTCTCGGAGACTTGATCGCCCTTGTGAATAGTGCCACCTTGTGTGGAGAAGAGGGTATCAATGGAATAGATACGGCAAGGCACATTAACACCATCACGAATAGACTGCTCCAACGTATAATTGATAACGCGATTATTATCAAAGAAAGCCATTGTCTCCGGTGCCGGAGTAGCCGTAAGACCAATCATACGAGCACTACTGAAATAGTCCAACACAGCACGCCACTTGGAATAAATAGAACGGTGACACTCATCAATAATGATAAGATCAAACGTATCGGGATTTAGATAGGTCTTCTGCGGAAGCGTTACCGATGCGGTGTCGTTCTCATCCCATTCGTTCTCCTCATTATCATCATCTTCGGGGAGGTTTTGACCCGTAAGGACAGAGAAAAGGCGTTGGATAGTAGCAATAACAACATTCGTATCCTCACCAAACTGAGGAGACTTCATGCGCTCCACACCATAGATATTTGAAAAGGAATCCCCATTAGAGGTTAATTTAAACCGACCAAACTCCTCCTCGGCTTGCTTGCCCAAGTTATTGCGGTCAACCAAGAACAACACTCGATTAGCATGAGCATAAGTAAGCAGTCGATAGGCTTCCATGCAAGCCGTATAGGTCTTGCCCGCACCGGTTGCAATAACAACTAATGCACGGTTCGTACCGGCACGGAAAGAGGATTCCATATTTTGAATAGCCTCCCTTTGACAGGTACGCAATGCGTTTTTTTCGTGGTTAGTAAGAGAGGGCGTTTCAACAAAAGCACCCTGTAATTGAAGAATATGAGCCGTTTCTTGGGGCGTAAATATACGATTAACCTGTTGCCATTGAGGTTCAGCGGGATCATAGTCAGCGGCATTCTGATTGAGATAATAAAGGTCTTTGCCGTTGCTCACATAGACGATGGGTAACGGATTCTCATAAACCTTCACCCAAGAAGGAGCCTTGTGCGTGTAGTTGAGGGCTTGCTGTTGAACCTCAGGAGAAAGGACATCCACCTCCACACGTTTGGCTTCTAATACACCGACAGCACGACCACCTAAGAAAAGGACATAGTCGGCTTCAAGGTTGTTTTCCATCAACCCCTCACGCACGGCAATAGCTTGCAGGTCGTTCGTGATTTGGTCACGGTCAACAACCTCCCAACCTGCGATATCGAACCATTGGTCGATAAACTCGCGTGCTTTTGCTTCCGGTGTGATATTCATAAATTTTATTTCTTAGCCCCAAGGGCACGATTAATTTTATTTTACGCCCGCAAAGATACTAAAAATAATTGATAATGACAAATTTAAGTCAGATTTTCAGTCAGATTTTTTCATTTTTTAGCCCAACTGCCATTTTTTATGATTTCTGCCCGACTTTTATGGTAATTTAGTCCTTCCATATCATTTCATTAATTAAACGTTCCAGTTCACCTTCAACTCTCGGATCTTTATCGTCTTGCAAAGAGAGATACAAAGACAATTTGTCCACATATTGTTTTCCATCCTCTTGCATTACCAACGCGGGATACTTCCATGCTTCTACCATTACAGCACCATCATAAAGCACACTTTTTCCACTAAATTCAACAAAACTTGCAAATATATTTGCATACTTGACAAAAAATATGTATCTTTGCACCGCAATTTGTATATTACTGATAAAATGGAAAGAAGAGTTAGAGTTCGTTTTGCTCCGTCACCTACAGGAGCATTGCACATCGGCGGCGTGCGCACCGCCTTGTATAACTACCTATTTGCCCGCCAACACGGAGGCGACATGCTGCTCCGCATCGAGGACACCGATTCTACCCGTTTCGTGCCCGGTGCCGAACAGTACATCATCGAAGCCCTCCACTGGCTCGGCATCGAGATCGACGAAGGTATCTGCTTCGACGCCCCGAACGGCAAAGGCGAACATGGTCCTTACCGCCAAAGCGAGCGCCGCAGCATCTATAACCAGTATGTCAAGCAACTACTGGACAATAAGCGTGCTTATATCGCCTTCGACACACCCGAAGAGTTGGAGAAGAAACGCCAAGAGATTCCTAACTTCCAGTACGACGCCTCTACCCGCCTCCAGATGGTTAACTCCCTCACGCTCAGCGAGGAGGAAGTTCGCCAACGCTTGGAGAACGGTGAGCAGTTCGTGGTGCGTTTCCTCGTAGAACCCAACCAAGACGTGACCGTTCACGACCTCATTCGCGGCGATGTGACGATTAACTCGTCTATCCTTGACGATAAAGTGCTCTATAAGTCCGCCGATGACCTACCCACCTATCACCTCGCCAATATCGTGGACGACCACCTCATGGAGATCAGTCATGTCATCCGCGGCGAGGAGTGGTTACCCTCCGCTCCGCTCCATGTGCTGCTCTATCGCGCCTTCGGTTGGGAGGACACCATGCCTCAGTTCGCTCACCTACCCTTGCTGCTCAAACCCGACGGCAACGGCAAGTTGAGCAAGCGCGACGGCGACCGACTCGGTTTTCCCGTCTTCCCGTTGGAGTTCCATAACGAGAAGGACGGCACCGTCAGTTCGGGTTACCGCGAGAGCGGTTATTACCCCGAGGCGGTTATTAACTTCCTCGCCTTGCTCGGTTGGCACAACACGGGCGATCAAGAGATGTTCACCATGGACGAACTTATCCAGCAGTTCAGCCTCGACCGCGTGAGCAAGTCCGGCGCTAAGTTCGACTACGAGAAGGGTAAGTGGTTTAATCACCAATACCTACAGTTAAAATCGAATGAACAGCTTGCCGCTGAGTTCATTCCGATTTTAGAATCCCGACTTACCACCCTACCCCCCTACTACTCTACTCCTCTACTCCCAAAAATCATCGGTCTGGTCAAGGAGCGGGTGAACTTCGTGAGCGAGTTATGGGAGCAAGTGGATTTCTTCTTTGTTGCCCCCACGGAGTTTGACGAGAAGAGCCTCAAGAAACGTTGGAAAGAAGATTCTCACGAACGCCTAACCGAGATGCTTGAGTTGTTGGAGAAACAAGAAGACTGGTCCGCAGAAGCCCTGGATGCCCTTATCCTTCCTTGGATAGAGAAGAACGAATATGGATTGGGTAACGTGATGAATGCCTTCCGTATCTGCCTCGTAGGTGCTGCCCGCGGTCCGCATATCTGGTCCATTACCGATATATTAGGAAAGGAAGAAACCTTACGCCGTGTGAGAACGGCGTTAGAGAGGCTAAAAGGCTGAGAGGCTATTTCCCAATACAGAATTTGGAGAATATATTCGAAAGCACTTCGTCATTGGTCACTTGACCCGTGACTTCGCCAAGAGCGGTGAGAACATCTTGTAAATCCATTGACAAGAACTCACCGCTTATATTTTGCTGCAATCCCTCTTGTACGGCTCTTATCGAACGCAACGCACGAAGCAGTGCCTCATAATGCCTCTCGCCCGTAATACAAACACCCTCCGTGGCGGCACCCAAAAGGTTTCTTGCCGTGCTTATCATTTCCTCGCGCAGCGTGCCTAAGTCACCGGTCTTAGCCGAGATAACCACCCCATGTTTTGCTGCCTCTTGGCGTTCAGTATCCGTCATCAAGTCGGCTTTGTTGAAGACGTGAATCCTTTCGACTGTTCGATTTTTCGATTTTTCGACTATTCGATCCTTCGATGGTTCGACTCCTAAATCGAGTATAATCGCCGCCTTCTCGATGGCCGCTTTGGTGCGCTCAATACCCATCTGCTCTATCTCATCCTTCGTCTCGCGTAGGCCGGCGGTGTCAATCAGTCTAAAGAGGATTCCCTCCATCACAAGCGTATCCTCTATCGTGTCGCGCGTGGTGCCTTGTATATCACTCACAATGGCACGCTGTTCGCCCAAAAGGGCATTGAGGAGGGTTGATTTACCGGCATTCGTCGGACCTACGATCGCCACGGGCAGACCGTTACGAATGGCATTACCGGTTTTAAAGGAGTCGGTTAGGTGTACTAAGTGCGTTTCTATCTCGTTTGCCACGGCTTGTAGTTCAGGACGTGAGGCAAACTCCAGTTCTTCGTGGTCGGCAAAATCAAGTTCGAGTTCAATAAGGGAAGTAAGGTGCAACAGCCTATCGCGCAGGGTTGCTATCTCACTACTCACACTGCCCCTCAGTTGTTTGAGAGCAAGGTCATGTTCCGCTTTGGATTGCGAAGCAATCAGATCGGCCACGGCTTCGGCTTGCGTGAGGTCTAACTTACCGTTCGTTAGTGCTCGACGCGTGAACTCGCCCGGTCCGGCCATGGCACAGCCCGCTTCGATAAGGCGTTGAATGAGGGTTTGTTGGATATAGAGGCTGCCGTGGCACGCAATCTCTACCACATCCTCTCCCGTGAACGAGTGTGGTGCACAGAAGACGGAGACCAACACTTCGTCTAAGTCCGCTATTCGACCGAAATGGATTGTGTTGGGTTTGGCTTGTGCGAGCGGGTGTTTGCCTACAAAAAGGCTATCTACGATAGATAACGCCTCAGGTCCACTGACGCGCACTACCGCTATTCCTCCCACGCCATGAGGCGTTGAAATTGCACATATAGTGGGAGTAGAGGAGTAGAGGTGTAGGGGTGTAGGGTTATTCATTGCTAATCTCTTTGAGGCGCTCGGCATTCTCTGCCACTTGGAGGGCATCAATCATACCTTGTATATCGCCGTTCATAAAGCCCGTTAGATCGTAGAGCGTGAATCCTATTCGGTGATCGGTCACGCGTCCCTGCGGGTAGTTATAGGTCCGAATCTTGGCACTGCGGTCGCCCGTAGAGACCATTGTTTTACGGCGTTGGGCTATGTCGTCCACATATTTGCTATGCTCCTTATCATAGATTTGCGTGCGCAGGCGCGCAAGGGCACGCTCTTTGTTCTTGGGCTGGTCGCGCGTCTCGGTACACTCAATCAGTATCTCCTGCACTTCGCCCGTGATAGGGTTTTGCCAGTTATAACGCAGACGCACACCGGAGTTTACCTTATTCACGTTCTGTCCGCCGGCACCGCCGCTACGGAAGTAATCCCAACGAATCTCGCCCTCGTTGATATGCACCTCAAACTCATCGGCCTCCGGCAGTACGGCCACCGTTGCCGCCGAGGTGTGCAAGCGTCCCTGCGTCTCCGTGGCGGGAACGCGCTGTACGCGGTGTACGCCCGATTCGTATTTCAAAGTACCATAGACGTTCTCACCCGTAACGTTAAAAATAATCTCCTTATAGCCACCTACCGCCCCTTCCGAGAAGGAAGAAACGGAGTACTTGAAACCGTGGAGGTCGAAGTACTTGGTATACATGCGGAAGAGGTCCCCCGCAAACAGTGCTGCCTCGTCGCCTCCCGTTCCGCCGCGTATCTCCATGACCACGTTCTTGGCATCCTCCGGGTCACGAGGAATAAGCAGTATCTTCACTTCCTCCTCTAAGGCAGGTATCTTAGGTTCCAGTTCTTCTATCTCCGCGCGCGCCAACTCCTTGAGTTCGGGGTCGGACTCGTTATAGAAGATGCTCTTGGCATCCTCCAACTGATGTACTACTTTGCGGTAATGGTCCGCTGCAGCGAGTACGCGCTCCAGTTCGTGGTAGTCACGATTGAGTTTAACATAACGCGGTTGATCGGCAATGACTGCCGGGTCGGTTATCTGTAGGCTCACCTCATGAAAGCGCGCCTCCAGTCCTTCCAATTTAGCTAATATATCCATTGTTAGCTTTAGTTGTTAGTTTTAGCTTTAGATAAGTAGGCTTGCAGGGTGTTTTGTAGCAGGCTGACGATAGTCATCGGTCCTACGCCGCCGGGAACGGGCGTTATATAGGCGCACTTGGGAGCAACCTTATCAAAATCCACATCCCCCGCCAAGCGATAGCCCTTGGGGCTGGTGGGATCCTCTACCCGCGTGATACCTACATCAATGACTGTGGCACCTTCGGCCACCATGTCCTCCGTTATCAGTCCCGGATGCCCCACCGCCACTATCAGTATATCCGCCGTGAGGCATATCTGTTTGAGGTTCGCCGTGTGACTATGACACAGGGTCACTGTAGCATTCCCGCGTTCGTGCTTTTGCATAAGTAGCGAGGCCATCGGTTTGCCCACGATATTACTGCGTCCCACCACGACTACATGTTTGCCGTCGGTAGGGATATGGTAACGCGAGAGCAGTTCACGAATACCGCGCGGAGTCGCCGAAATGATACACGGCAAGCCCTTGGCGGCACGACCTACATTCTCGGGCGTGAGACCATCCACATCCTTGCGATAGTCGATGGCTGCCGTGATGGTTTGTTCGGATATATGTGCAGGCAGCGGCAGTTGTACGATAAAACCGTCATAGGAGGGATCGTTATTGAGGCGTTCCACCTGAGCGAGCAGTTGCTCTTGGGTAATGGTATCCTCAAAAGCGATACGCTCCGCCGCTATGCCTACTTCGGCACAAGCTTTCATCTTATTGCTCACGTACGTCTCCGAAGCCGGATTATGTCCCACAATCACAATACCTAGTTTAGGAGAGTGGAGAGATATCTGCTCTTTAAGCTCTTGCCTAATCTCGGCGGCTATTTTTTTTCCATCTAATAATATCATCGCTGTAGGGATTATCTTCTACGCATTTGTTGCATTTTCTTCATCATCTTAGCACTCTGCTCGAACTGCTTGAGGAAGCGATTGATTTCCACCACACTCGTTCCCGAACCTTTGGCTATTCGATCCTTGCGCGAACCGTTCAGGCAGTTGGGATTAGCACGCTCATAAGGGGTCATCGAACCGATGATTGCCTCAATGGGTTTGAACGCATCGTCACTGATCTCAACGCCTTTGAGTGCCTTATCCGCACCGGGAAGCATGCTCACCAAGTCCTTCATCGAACCCATCTTCTTGAGTTGTTGCAACTGACCGATAAAGTCGTTAAAGTCAAACTGATTATGTGCGATGCGTTTGCTGATGCGCCTTGCTTCTTGTTCGTCGTATTGCTCTTTGGCACGCTCCACGAGGCTCACCACATCACCCATGCCGAGGATACGGTCAGCCATTCGTTCGGGGTGGAAGACGTCGAGTGCCTCCATCTTCTCGCCCGTGCCGATGAACTTAATAGGTTTATTGACCACCGACCGAATGGATAGTGCCGCACCGCCGCGGGCATCACCATCTAATTTGGTGAGGATAACACCGTCAAAATCGAGGCGGTCATTGAACTCTTTGGCAGTGTTCACCGCATCCTGACCCGTCATCGAATCGACTACAAAGAGGGTCTCTTGCGGTTCGATGGCGTTCTTGATAGCCGCTATCTCGGTCATCATCGCCTCGTCCACAGCCAGTCGTCCGGCCGTATCCACGATTACCACATCGTACCCGTACTTGCGGGCTTCGGATATACCTGCCTTGGCTTTGGCCACGGGGTTCTGCTCCTCGGGAGCGGCATAGACCTTAGCGCCTATCTGTTCGCCGAGGACTGAGAGTTGTTCGATGGCCGCGGGACGGTACACGTCGCACGCCACAAGCATCACTTTCTTATGCTGCTTTTGTTGCAAGTAATTGGCCAGTTTGGCCGCGAAGGTCGTTTTACCGGAACCTTGCAGACCGGAAAGAAGGATGACAGCGGGATTACCCTTGAGGTTGATGTCGGCCGTTTCGCCGCCCATAAGAGCGGTGAGTTCGTCGTGGGTAATCTTGACGAGCAGTTGACCCGGTCGAACGGCGTTCATCACGTTCTGTCCAAGGGCTTTGGCTTTGACCTCGTCGGTAAATTGTTTGGCGGTTTTATAGTTGACATCGGCCTCAAGTAGGGCTTTACGAATGTCCTTGACTGTTTCCGCGATGTTAATCTCGGTAATACGGCCTTCGCCTTTGAGGATCTTAAATGATCGCTCTAATCGTTCACTTAAATTATCAAACATAGTTTTCTTTCTTTAGTTTAAAGTTTATAGTTTATAGTTTAAAGTAAGTTTAATAGTTTAAAGTTGTAAGTTATTGCAGTTCGCCACTAACTATAGCGCGCAGCGCGCAACTTTACACTATAGCCCGAAGGGCGCTTCTTACTTTACACTTTACACTTTCCACTTTACACTCTTATAAGGTTATCTTCCATCAGGTACACTTGCTCCACCGGCACGCCGAGGTCCACGAGGCGACCGCGGTCGGGTCGGAAGAGGGCGAAGAACGCCTTGGCGGACCCTATCATCTCCCGCGCTTGGCGGTAGTTCTCGTACGCCATCGTCCGGTCGCCGCGAATGAAGCATATATGACCGTAATTAATATAATCTTGCGCTGTGGGTTTATCCCCTCGCAGTTGTTCAATGAGTTGACTCTCGGCTTCGTCCAAGTGGTTCCACATCAGGTCCATCATGCCCCCCTCCAAGTAGGCTCGTGCCAGTTTCTCGGCGCGTTCCTCATCCTCACCCACCAGCACATCGTACAACCATGTCTGCGGTAGGATGGCTATCAGTCCGGCGATATACTCATTATCGTTTGATGGAGTCCAGTTCATAATGCCGTTCCCGTCCAGCGCACCGGGATGTTGGTCTGCCACTTGCTGCATGAGTTCCTTAAGCTCGGTGGGCAGACTGTCCGCATTAAAGTCCTTGTCCTTCATCAGGTCCTTGAGCCTGACGGTGGTGGACTGCAAGAAACCGCACACCAAGGTGAACATATCCTCTCCGTCCCCTATGCTGTTAGCAAAAGCCTCTTGCACCTTGGGGAAGAAATCGATCCGCACATCGTAGTGGATGAACAGCATGATCAGGGACGCGGACACTTGCTGTTTAATCACTTCCGAGTCGGATTCCAAGCATTGGATAAGTGCCAACAAAGCGTCCTCTTGGAAGAACGTCTTGAGGTTACTCACCAGCGAGGCGATGGCCACTAATGCGTTTGTGTATTGGTTGCTGTCGCAAGCGGCGTCGCATAACCAGTCCAGGTCCTCTTGCCTAATACGCATACACTTCATGAAATACATCATGATGGAGGTAGAGGAGGATGGGTCAAAACCGTGTAGGTCCTCTACCCTACCGCGTTTGAGACATATGTCAGCGAATATATCGTCGGTTAGGCGGTAGGCTTCGCCCGTCATCTCATCAAGCAGTCGGTCGCGTTCGGAGTCGTCGGTCGAGAGGTAGTAGGAGAACAGGGCTTTATAGTTCGTTTCCAACGAGTGAAAGCGATTGGTATAACTATCCACCCCCACTTCGTTTATCCATGTGCGGAGGATAGTGAGGCAGTGGTTGAGCATGCGTTCGCCCAACGCCCTCTCAATCGTATCCCGTTGATCGTCTAATGTCATTATAACTCCTCTTTAATGAGATAATCGTTTCGGCTCTGCGAGTTACGGATGATCAGTTCCCCGAGGAAGCCTGCGAGGAAGAGCATGCAACCGAGTATCATCATGAGGATAGCCAAATGGAAATATGGGTTATTGGCCACCAGCATCGCCGGAATACCATTGGCGAGGGCATGCAGTTTCATTCCGCCTACTACGACGATGGCAACAAAACCGAGCATAAACATCAGACTGCCTATCAGTCCGAAGAAGTGCATGGGTTGTTTGCCGAACTTATTGAGGAACCACAGCGTCATGAGGTCCAGGTAACCGTTCACAAAGCGGTTGAGTCCGAACTTGCTCACGCCAAACTCGCGTTTACGGTGTTGCACCACTTTCTCACCTATCTTGGTAAAACCGGCATTCTTGGCCAGATACGGGATATAGCGGTGCATCTCGGAGAAGACCTCTATGTTCTTCACCACCTCATTGCGATAGGCTTTCAGACCGCAGTTCATGTCGTGGAGCTGAATGCCAGTCACTTTGCGTGCCGTGGCATTGAAGAGTTTAGAGGGCAGGTTCTTGGTCAGTTTATTGTCGTAGCGTTTCTGTTTCCAACCGCTCACCAGGTCGTAGCCGTCTTCTTTTATCATGCGGTAGAGTTCAGGTATCTCGTCGGGTGAGTCTTGAAGGTCGGCATCCATAGTAATGACCACATCGCCTTGAGCGGCTTTAAAACCGCAGTACAACGCCGCGGACTTACCATAATTCCGACGGAAACATATTCCTCGAACGGGCGTGTCTTCTTTCAACTTTAAACTTTCAACTTTCAACTCTTGGATTGTATTCCACGACTCGTCGGTACTGCCGTCATTGACGAAGATGACCTCATAACTGAACTTATTTTCGTTCATCACGCGCACGATCCACTCGTACAGAACGGGGAGTGATTCTGCCTCATTATAGAGGGGTACAATAACTGAAATATCCATAATTATCCAAATTAGCGCACAAAGATACGGATTTTTTTTGACATATACAAGTTTTGTGCCAAAAATCATCAAAAAAAACTTACAATTTATCGTTCTATCGATCTTCCGCAAATGCAAATTCGGGTTTTTATCGGGTTTTTATTAAGCCCTGCGTGGAGGCTGCCAAGCCCCTGCAAGAAGGGGCATCCTCCTATGACCCTTCGGTGACAGTTTGGTAACCCTTCGGTCTTCTACCGATAGAGACACACTGATGAAGGGAGATAATAGCGTGAGGGAAGTTGAGGGTTGGGGTGCGGTGACATAGAGTGCGAATTTGTAA
>JAZRWG010000041.1:0-9071 GCA_045599545.1 Paludibacteraceae bacterium
CTACTCCCCTACTCCCAATTCGCGGAGCGAGTCAACTCATTATTACCCGACGATATAGCGGTGGAGCGGCTATGGGAAGTGAGCGAGGATATGCATGCGCGGTTTAGTGCCAAGAGTAGGACGTACGAGTACCGCATTACGACGAAGAAGGATCCCTTCCTTATTAATCGCGCGACGCGCGTTGCGCCCGGGCTGGACTTTGAAGCAATGAATAAGGCGGCGCAGTATCTGCTCGGCACGCACGATTTTGCCTCGTTCTGCAAGGTACACACGGATGTGAAGACGACGCTTTGCACGGTTACACAAGCACAGTGGACCGCTGCGCTGCAAGACCGTTGCACTGAAGGACCGCTATCGCTGCAAGACCGTTACACTGAAGGACACCCTACTCCCCTACTCCCCTACTCCCCTACTCCCATTTTTACCATCACCGCCGACCGCTTCCTTCGGAACATGGTTCGGGCGGTAGTGGGAACGCTGTTTGAGATTGGGCGAGGCAAAAGAAAACCCGAGGACATATTGGATATCCTCGAGCAAAAGAACCGCTGTTCGGCCGGACAATCTGCTCCGGCGGAGGGGTTGTATCTGGTAGATATAGTTTATTAGTATTCCTCCGCTCGTCTTCCTTTTCCCGTTTCTCCTATTCCTCCTTGCCTCGTCGGTGCGTCTTGTCGCCCCTTTTTCTCGTTTCCGGCTTTTTGTAACAGATAATACCTAGAACATACACAGAACATACATAGAACATACATAGAACATATCTATATCCAGTGCATACCCAAAGCATAGTCAATGAACATACAATGAAAAGGCGTTATAGCCTATGCCAAAAGGATAGCTTATACTTAAATAGCACCATTTTGGCAGTAATACTGACAATTTGTCAGTCTCTGGCACTTTGGCACGGATATTGATATATATAGGTTGAACGGGTTTAACGAGTTGAACGAGTTGAACTAAACTTGTTAGACCTGTTAAACTTGTTAAACTACAAACACTAAATAACATGAACAAAGGTAATATTGGGGTTACGAGTGATAACATCTTCCCCGTCATTAAGAAGTTTCTGTACAGTGATCACGAGATTTTTCTGCGTGAACTCATTTCCAACGCCGTAGATGCTACCCAAAAACTGAAGACATTGTCTTCCGTGGGTGAGTTCAAAGGCGAATTAGGCGACACGCGTGTGCGCGTTTCCATAAATAAGAATAAAAAGACACTAACCGTCTCCGACCACGGAATAGGCATGACCGCCGAAGAGGTGGATCAGTTCATTAACCAGATTGCCATCTCCGGTGCCGAGTCGTTCCTGGACCAATACAAGGATAAAGCGGAAGCCATCATAGGCCATTTTGGACTGGGTTTCTACTCGTCCTTCATGGTAGCCAAGAAGGTGGAGATCTACACCCTTAGTTACAAGGACGAGGCGAAAGCTGTCCATTGGTCTTGTGAGGGCACACCCGAGTTCCAGATGGAGGACACCATCAAAGCCGACCGCGGAACGGACATCGTGCTGCATATAGACGATGAATTCACACAATACCTTGAGGACGCTACTATTGAGGGTCTGCTCAAGAAATACTGTAAGTTCCTGCCCGTAGAAATAGCCTTTGGCAAGAAGAAAGAGTGGAAGGACGGCAAAGAAGTGGAGCTGGATGAGGAGAATATCATCAACGATATCAACCCCGCGTGGATGCGCAAACCGGCTGACCTCAAGGAGGAAGATTATTCTACCTTCTACCACGAACTCTACCCCACCCAGTTCGATGAGCCGCTGTTCCATATTCACCTCAACGTCGATTATCCGTTCCACTTGATGGGTATCCTCTATTTCCCGAAGATTAAGAACAACATGGACGTTCACCGCAATAAGATTCAACTCTATTGCAACCAAGTCTTCGTCACGGACGAGGTGGAGAACATCGTACCCGAGTACCTCACACTGCTACATGGTGTGATTGACTCGCCGGATATACCGCTGAACGTGAGCCGCAGTTATCTGCAAAGCGATAATAACGTGAAGAAGATTTCCGGTCACATCACCAAGAAAGTGGCTGACAAATTGGCAGAACTCTATAAGAACGACCGCGCCGACTTCGAGAAGAAGTGGGACGACATCAAACTGTTCATCCAGTTCGGTATGCTCTCCGACGAGAAGTTCTACGAGCGCGCCATCGGTTTTGCCCTGCTCAAGAACCTCGACGGCAAGTACGCCACCTTAGAGGAATACAAAGCGCAAGTCAAAGAGACACAGACGGATAAGGACGGTAACCTCGTTATCCTTTACACCAACGACCCCGCTGCGCATTACACCTTCATTGAGCGTGCCAAAGCCAAAGGTTACGATGTACTGCTCATGGACGGCGAACTGGATGTGCATGCGATGAGCCAGTTTGAGCAAAAGGCTATAGGCGGAGAGGCGGAAGGGCCGAAAGGCGGAGAGGGCGCACTGCGGTTTGTACGTATTGACAGTGACACGATTGAGAACATCATCCGCAAAGAGGAGGTGAAGAAAGACGAATACTCCGACGAGCAGAAGGAAGGTTTGCGCAAGGCGTTTGAGACGTTCCTACCGAAGGAGGAGAAACTCAATTACTATGTCACACCCGAAGCCGCTGCCGAGGACGCACTGCCTGTCTTCCTTACGCAGAACGAGTTTATGCGCCGCATGAAGGAGATGTCCTCTCATCAGCAAGGCATGAACTTCTACGGACAAATGCCCGATCAATATAATCTGGTGCTCAACACCTCGCACCCCATCATCAAGGACTTAGTAGCCAAGATGACCTCTGAGACGGTCATGGAGCAACCCGAGACGAAGGAGGGTGAAGAGCCTAAAGCCGCAGTAGAGAAAACCGTTTATACGCTTAGCGGTGAGGATGAGAAGTTGAAGCAACTCATTGACATTGCTTTCTTGGCGAGTGGTTTGCTCAAGGGCGAAGGCTTGGCTAAGTTCGTTAACCGCAGTATCGAGTTGTTGGGATAGGCGACAGGTTAGTTGCGTTTGACGATGACGTAAATAATTACCGGAGCGCCAATGAGGGCGGAGAGCGTCGAGATCGGTAACGGATAGACAAAGAGCGACGAGAGAAGGTCGCAGATAAGAAGAAGGTTGGCCCCTACTAACGCACACGTTGGTAGGGTCCAATTATGATTGGTCGAACCTATCAACGCCCGGGCGATATGAGGTACGGCAACACCGATAAAAGCTATCGGCCCGCAGAAAGCGGTAATACCTCCTGCCAGCAGTCCCGTCGTCACCACTATCGTGCGACGAACACGACCGATATTAATACCGAGCGACCGAGCATAATCCTCGCCTAAGATAAGGCCGTTGAGCGGTTTAATCAATAACACACTGAGCACCAAACCCATCACCATAATGGGCAGCAGCACAGACATCTCCTCCCAGCCTACTCCACTGAGCGAACCAAGCGTCCAAACGATGAAGAGTTTAAGGCTATCGGGATCGGCGAAGTTCTGTATCACACCGATAATCGCACTCGCCAGCGAACCTACCATGAGACCCACGATAAGCAGCGAAACGCTGTTCTTGACCTTACGGCCGACAGCGAGCATGAGAAGCATAACTACTATGCTGCCAATAATGGCAGCCATTATAGTGGAGAGTGGAGAGTTTAGAGTGGAGAGTAGTTTAGAGTTGAATAAGTTGAAAGTTAAACCACCCAGCATGGTAAAGAGGGCGACGCCGAGGCTGGCACCGGAGGAGACGCCTAAGATATAGGGGCCCGCCAACGGATTGCGGAAGAGGGTTTGCATGATAAGACCACTAATTGACAGAGCCACTCCTGCCAAAACAGCCGTTATAGCCTTAGGCAGACGCAAATCGAGCACTATCTGTGACAAAAGCGAATCGTCCTCCAACACTCGATGAAGCGGTATCCACACACTACCGCAACAAAGGTCGAGCATAAACAGCCCGACCAATGTTACAGAGAGTAGAAGTACTATGATTTTATTCCTTTGCACCTAATACATTGTAGCGCACGCCCTCGATTTCGATAATCATGCGGTTGCCTTGAATCAATTTGCGCACTTTCTTATTGGCTTTGAAGGCAGGCAGAGCGGTGGTTTTATCCTCGCCCCACTTAACGTCGGTAATAAAGTATTCGCCGCCGTTATTGCAAGCCTGATCCGTATATTTGAACGCCATGAAGAAGACATCGGGAATAAACTCTTGACCTTCCAAGTTAACCTCCAACGGATACCAGGTGTTCTCCAGTTCGTCATCCGCGTAGGGGATTAACTCGTCCAGTTCTTCAATGTGTTGGAAGAAGACATCCTGTGGGTCGGACGGATCAATGAAATAGACTTCGAGTTTATGCGTCTGTCCCTCAAAGAGCATGTCGGACATAACCTTAAAGGAGAAGACTTGTTTGGTAGCGTTCTTATAATCGAGGGCCGGAGTGACGAGCCACATCTCAGCGTCGGTGGGTTCGGTAACGCCGAACATATAGCCGGTAGCCTTCGCTTGGGTGGTAGAATCGGTGTTGTATCCCCACCAAGCGCGGGTACCTTTCTTGACCACGTTTTGCCAATCGGTAACAGCGAGCGTCTTATTGCGGTAGGTGGTTGCGCCCTCCGAGAAGTTCTCGTTTAGGTTCTTATAGGGGTTGTTCGTATTCCATACAAACTCCGTAGCATAATCCACCACAACAGGTTTATCCTCGCCCTTGTCGGCATGACCGGTTACATTGAATTTGAGGGTATCTGCAAATCCTTCCGTATAAACTTTAACGGTAGCAGCATAGTCGCCCTCGAATTGGGGAGTGAAGGTCAGTTTGATGGTGTGTTCCTCGTTCTTAGTCAGATAGCTGTCGCTCAGCATAAAGCTGGAACCGGCTTGCACTTGTTGGGTTACCTCGATTACGGCGTGTACCCAGTCCGTAGCATTCTCACTACTAACGGTGAACTTGGTGCTGTCGCTCTCGCCCACTTTGCAAGAGAAAGCCTTTTTCTGAGGCTCTGTAAGCGTCAGTTTGACGGGTTTGGACGGGTCGGTGCAGGAGCCCAACAGACTGATTGTGGTGTTCTGCAGTGTGGTTGCAGTACACTCGTCATCGGTGATATTGAGCACAGCAGAACATTTGCCGGCTTTGGTCGGTTTGTAGGTTACCACTACCTTTTCTTCGGCTGCTGTAACTTGCGTCTTGTCAATAGCGAATTGGTCTTTGCCTGTGCCGGAAAGTTCCAGTTTAACCGGTTGGGTCAGGTTCCCCTGCTTGATAGTGAGGGTAGCCACGGTCTTTTCGGTGTTGATATCAGCGGATACATCGTAATAGTTCTTTTCCGGAAGCACGACAAACCAAGGTTCGGTAGATTCGACTTTCTCGAGGCAGAAGCTATCCAACAGTACTTCGGCTTTTTTGAGCACTTTGAGTTTGAATTCAAAACGATTACCTTTGGCAGGTTTAGTCGTTTGAACACTATACTTGGTCCAGCCTTCTGATTTAGGCAATACGGTTTGGAGTTTATCGGCATCTTGGTCTAATCCGGACTCTGTGCCGCTGTATTCGCTCCAGAAGCAGTTGAGGGTCAAATCGTCCCCCTTGCTGGTCAGCACCTTGTACCACAAGGTCAGTTGGAAAGTCTCTCCTTCGGCAAACGAAGTCATATCCACCGATTGATATATAGTCGTATTCATAGACAAGTCGGACGTGGTGCGGAAAGCATTCTGTCCCTCCTTGATATCGGTAGCTTCGGTGGAGATACCTGCCATAGCATTAATAGTCCAATCCTTGTAGGTGGTTACAGTACCCAATATACCTTGCGGTTTGGCCTCAAACTCCTCAAAACCGCCATTTAGCAGTAAGGCACCTTGGGGTGTAGGATCAACGTATTCAATGCATTTCCAATTGACGGTCACTTTTTGGGTGAGCGTGCCGCTACTAAGGGTAATCACATCGGATTGTTCGCCGAGAACGGTGGGCGCAACGGTGACGGTCACTTTGGCACCCTTGGCAGCATCGGCAACAGCGATAGAGGTAGGACTAACGGTAATGTCGCTATTGGTTTTAGTAATCGTAATGGGAGCCGAAAGGTCGGTACCGGTAACGGTGAAGTTGTAGGACTGCTCGTCCATGTTTTGGGTCAGTTCGCCGAAGTCGTATGCCTTTTGGTCGTCCGCCACAACGAGGGTTGGGGTCTTAACCTCGCTGCCGCCTTCCCACAGGTCAGCCCATGCGGTAGCCACTTTGATTTCGTCAATGTACATATCGCGAGAGGTGTTGGCCACTTGGTTAATTACTACACAAGACAGGCTGCCCGCATCATCCTTTTTGTCTGATCCATTGTTCTCATTAGTAGGATGCTCACGAATACATGTAACCGTAGGATTGGTTGTTTCGGAAGTAGGATTGATATAGAGGGACACAAAGTCGTTCTTGGTTCCTTCAATGATGTCATATTTCACAACAATGAGATATGTTTCGCCATAATTAAGTTTATCCGTATAAGATAAATAATTACTGCCCTCGGAGAACTTAGCGACTGCCAGTTGATAACCATCACTCAATTTCTTGGTATATACTTTGGCACAGATTTTCGAACTTGTGATATCGGGAGCCATACCCATAAAATACTCCTTAGTATCAACATTGCCCTGCAATGTGTTGATTTTCACCAAGGCACTCACAAAGACCGAACCCGAAGTAATATCGGCAAATTGGCGACCGGTCTTATAGCCTCTGGCAGCAATCTTAATGGCCTTACCCGATGCATTGGTGCAATAGTTGGGATAAGTCAGATTGGTATCTGCCACTTGCAGCAAGGTGTATGCGGTCGCTTGGGATTGGTAATACCAATTGGTGTAATCGAGATAAGACAGATCGTCTTGCGTTGTTTTGGTGGTTAGGTCACCGACTGCATAATTAAAACTCTCCGTCCAAACGGATTTGGCGGATAGGGATGTGATGGTCAGGAGTGCCATCAAAGAAAGGAAAATCTTTTTTCTCATATCATATAAATTTTAAAGTTAATACACGTGTTTTATATAAGGAATAACGCAAAATCGGGCGCAAAGGTACGACTTTTTCTTCAAATATGCAAATTTTTTCAACTTTTTTGCAGAAATATTTGCATATATCAAACATTTTGTATATCTTTGCACCCAAATTCGTTACAAAGTGTAACTAAGTATTAGTCGTTTAATATGAAAAAGTCTGTTATTATGAAAAAATTCTTTACATTTGTTATTTGCGCATTGTGCGCAGTGAGTGTGTGGGGGACAGAAGTGAATGTAACCATTCCCGAAAGTGGAGCTGCTACAACTGCGGATTTTCCATTCTGCATTAAAAAAGTGTATCGCTCTAAAACTCAACAAATATATTTGGCAAGCGAACTTGGAGTAAATAATGCTGGTACTATTACTGGTATTACCTTTAAGTCTGGAACTTATAGTTGTACTTCTTCTAGAGAAATTGAAGTATACATGCAAGAAACAGAAGCAACTTCTTTATCTGATTTTGTTGCATATACCAATGATGACAAAGTTTTCTCTTCATCAGATGTAACAATATCTTCTGAACAAGCATTTACTTTTGATAATTTTGAATTTAATTGGAGTGGAACAAAGAATATTGTCATAACAGTAATAGACAAAACCGCAGGTACAAAAACTACAAATTTTGATAAAACTTTTGCCGGCTATACTCCCCCAACCAATGGTCGTGGGATTGCGCAAACATTTGATTACGAAGGTAATGCAAGCGAACCTTACTCTACTCCCACAGTACTCAACACCATTGCTCAAATCACTTTTACAATTGAAGCAAGTGGTTCAACCACTCCTTCTATTTCAACTTCAACCGATGCGTTGAATTTTGGTTCTTTCTATCCCGCAGGAGAAATCGTAAGTCAAACGTTCAAAGTAAATGCAAGTAATCTAACAAAGAATATTACACTTGCTACTACGGCTAATGGCGTGACGATCAGCCCAACTTCTATTGAGAAAGACAATGCCGATTTGGCTGGTGAGGGTGTAGAAGTGACGGTTTCACTTGGTGCGGAATACACGTTTACTTCCGGAACCAAACTTTCTATCACATCAGATGGGGCTAGCCCTAAAGAAATTACATTAAGTGCTACCGAAGTAAGAGACGAGGATTTTTATACGCCTATGGCAGCCAATTTCTTCACCTATTCCAACGCCCAAACCAAGAACGGCTACGTTTCCTATTCCGGAAATCTAACCATCTCTGAAGTGGATAACGGCCAATTCAAGCCATATTCTACCGCAGGTTTCAAGGTAGATTATTCGAGTATAGACATCGTTTGCGAGAATGGCGGAAAGGTTACTAACCTCAAAGGTAAATTCATTAGCGAGAACGTGTTCAAAGCCTTTTCTTTCGACTATACGGCTCCGGAACAAACAGGTATCGTGATTGACGAAGACGAGGACAAATCGTCCACTTGGCCGGAAGAAGCACAATCCGGTAAAAGCCTAATCATCAAACGCACGGTGGTGCCCGGTTATTGGAACACTATCTGCTTGCCGACGCGATTGACCTCTACGCAAGTTGAACAAATCTTTGGAACAGACGCTGATGTCGAAGCATTTACAAGCGCTGTTGTGACTAGTTCCAGTGTAACACTGAACTTTACAAAAAAGACAGATGGCATTGAGGCCGGTATTCCATATCTAATTAAGCCTACCCAAGCGATGACTAATCCGCTGAATCTCACCAATCAGTCGTTCACCCCCACACCCGGCAGTGTTAAATACAACGGCATCGTATTCCAAGGCGTGCTGGTTCCGACAGTGGTAGGCGGAGGCGGAGATGAGTATATCATCGTAGGCGCAAACAACACCCTACTCCACCCAACGGGAACGGGAACCATCAAAGGTATGCGCGCTTATTTCAAGGTTACGGATGAAGAAGCAAAAAAGGTTATGAAAAATGCTCCGATGATGTCAATGAATATCGGCACAGAGGATGCCACTACCATTCTGACAAGCGTGACAAACAACAAGAAAGCCTCTTATAAAACGATGCAAAACGGTCAATTCATCATCGTCAAAGAGGGACAGAAAGTAAACATATTCGGACAAACAG
>JAZRWG010000042.1:0-11617 GCA_045599545.1 Paludibacteraceae bacterium
ATTTCCTTTGGGGATTGCGTAGTATGCGGCTTGGGGAGCCGCGTAAACAAACCATTAAAACATTACGTTTCAACAGCCTACTTTTTGACCATTAGAAAGGTAGTACATACAAAACAGCCTACTTTTTGACCATTAGACCCACTTTTTTTATTATCATCTCTCTCAACTCTCCATACGGCTCTGCCGATCGTGCCCTTCAGGGCTAAGAACTTTTCAACTAGACGGCTTCTTTACACTTTACACTTTAAACTTTAAACTATTCCGCGTAAGGCAGGCTATGCCCGAATTTGAGAAGGTGTCTTGCCCAAATTGGTGCGGACGTAACGACAAAACTGAGAGGCATCGGAGAAATTGAGGCGGAAAGCAATCTCTTTCACCGTTAAAGAGGTGTCGTTTAATAATCGTAAGATCTCTTCATTAGTCACTTTATGAATGATATCTAAGGCATTGTGCCCACTCTCTTGCTTGCAAATATGGGATAGGTACTTGGGCGTAATGGCAAGCTGCGATGCGTAATACTGAACGTCCCGATGTTGGGGTCCCTGTTCATAAACCAGTTGTAAAAAGCGGCGTAACACATCCGCCTTGCCTCTGGGGGTGTTATCGGGTGAAACGGTAATATGGTCTTCCAAATACGACAAACACTCATAGGCGGCCGCTTGCGCGATGGTTCTCATGATTTGTTTATGGTAGGCGGTGTGCTCATCTTCCAAGAGTTGAATGAGTAGTTGCAAATAGGAGTTTAACAAACGGGTGTGCCGTTCTTCCAAATGATGAATAGGGGTAGATTGAACATAACTGTATTTCTCCCACCAATGTTCCTCCACGCGAAAACAGTCTAACATCAATTCGTCAAATAGGTGCTCCGAAATGCAAAGTACTCCTCCCCGAAAATCACCGGAACGGAGATAGTGGTTAATCAGCGAATTGGGCATACAAAGGAGGAGATCGTTCGACCCCATTTCGATTTGGCGATTATTCCATGTCAGCTGGAGTCTACCTTGTTCGCAATAAAGGATGGCCAATACTTTACCGATGGTGGAGTTTTGATTAGAAATCTCATCGATATTGTCTGTCAAAAGAAAGAGTTCGTTCTTGTAAATCATAACCTATGTGTTAAAATCGAGTGCAAAGATACACAAAAAATTCCATATAACCTATACAAAAAGTCGTTTTTTATGGTTAAAATGTCTATAAAAGGAAAAAATGTATATATTTATGGATAAAAAGTCCACTATTATATAAAAAAAAAGTAGTAATTTTGCACACTCAATTAAAAAGTTAAGGTATGAAAAAGATCTTATTAGGGGCAATCAGTCTCCTGTTTTTGTTTAGTGGTTGTAAAAATGAAGTGCAAATCGCGCAGGGTTCCTATTCCTACAAAACATCCGTTTTAGAAAATACCCTCTCTCTCCCTGTTGAGGTGGGGCAATTGGAGGTTATCGATCTTCATGCAGAAGATAGTGTCCTTCTTCTTTTCAATGAATTAGCCGGTCCGGCATACCAAACGAAGGGTAAAATTGAGCAGAAGAATCTCCGTTTTACTCCTTTCACGCGCGTAATTAAATTAGGTATGCGCGATTATCAAACCTCTATTAGTGGTTCTGCTGCCATTTATGACAATGCTATTGTTTTTGATTATCAATATAATGGAGAGAATAGGGATACCATTCAGGTCGTGGTTGGGGATTCCATTTTTGTAATTGACGACTCGGTTCGTGTATTCACGGCTCATGTTCAATCCATTGCCAAAAAGAATAACTGATGAAAAAGCAAGTGATCATTGGTGGTTTAGGTTTGTGTTTGATGGCTTGTCATCCACAAACCCAACAGCAGACCCATCTTATCCCTGTGCGCGTGATGGTTATTGATACCACCGAGTCTGTTTATACGCGCACCTATGTAGGTCAAGTGGAGGCAAGTCAATCGGCTACTCTCAATTTTAATCTTGGAGGACGTGTGACGGATATTTATTGCCAAATTGGACAAAAAGTAACCCAAGGCCAAGCCTTAATAAAAGTGGACGACACGCAGCAGATCCATAGTTTGTCTGCCGCTAATGCGACCCTCCAACAAGCCAAGGATGGCTATGAGCGTGTTCGCCAAGTCTATGACAAAGGCGGCGTGGCGCAAGTCAAGTTTATTGATATCGAAACGAAATTACATCAAGCCCAATCGCTGGTCGATTTGGCGCAGCAAGAGGTGGAGAACACCGTTCTTCGAGCGGCAAGCAATGGGGTGGTGAGTGCTATTCATGCGCAAATAGGAAACGTTCTTCTTCCGGCTCAACCTGCCGTTGAAGTGATGACCGATGAACAAAGGGTTGTTGTCATCCCTGTCTCTGAAAAGCAGATCAATCGTATTCAACAAAAGGATAGGGGAGTCATCTACATTCCGGCATTGAACATCCAATGCGAAGGAGAAGTGATTGAGAAAGAACTAACCTCGTCTTCTCCTGCGCACACGTACAATGTCAAACTCAAACTCAAAGATACTCTCCAAAACTCCTTATTGCCGGATATGGTTGCTCAAGTGCAACTGGTTAGTGACCGGCAAAGCGGTATCATCCTGCCCACCGAATGTATCCAAACCCACAAAGAAGGCAAGTCCGTTTGGGTGGTACAGAATGGTCAGAGTGAGCGTAGAGAAGTAGAAACGGGTGCCTTTACTTCCAAGGGAGTAATGATTACCCAAGGATTGACAAAAGGTGATGTTGTGGTTGTCGATGGGTACCAAAAACTCAGTCGTGGAGCCAACGTCAAAATAAGTGATTTGTAATGACAAAGCTCAATCACATAGAATCGGCGATGCGGGGCCATAAAATGGTTTTTTTCGTGGTAACGGTGCTGTGCCTATTCGGCATCTATGCCCTTATCAAGATGAATAAAGACGAGTTCCCACAAGTGACTATCCGCCAAGCGGTAGTGGCTGCCATCTACCCGGGAGCCACAGCACAAGAGATAGAGCAACAAGTGACCGGGCCCTTGGAGGAGTGCCTCTTTTCCTATGAGGAGATAAACAAGAAATTCACTTATTCTACTACCAAGGACGGCATCGTTTATATCATCACCGAACTCAATCAATCGGTCAAACGAAAGGATGAGGTGTGGGCCAAAATCCGTTCCGGTTTAGAACTGGTCAAACTCACCAAACTGCCCAAAGGCGTTCTCACGGTGGTAGTCATTGACGATTTTGGAAATACCTCCTCCATGCTGCTTGCCATTGAGAGCGAGGATCATAACCCGCGCGAACTGAGCGAATATGCCAAGACCATAAGCAATCACTTGCGCACCATTCCTCAAATGGGTAAAATCAAGGTGCTGGGTGAACAAACGGAGCAAATCGTTGTGGATATCGACCTCAAGCAACTCTCCCGTTACGGCGTGGATCAGAAATCGCTTTTCGCCCTCTTTGCTACACAAGGACTCAGAACCGTTTCCGGCACAACCGGCTCTTCCGCGGGGCACGCACAATTGCATATCGACATTCCTCTTGCGTCGGAGTATGAGGTGGGGGAACAAATCGTTTATACAGACCCGGCGACACAGAGTGTTGTTCGTCTCAAAGACATTGCATCTATTCATCGTGAGTATAAGTCAGACTCTTACATTGATTATTACGAGAAACAGAAATCTTCTGCCATCATGCTCTCCATTGAGATGCAACCGGGGCATAATATTGTTCAATTCGGCGAACAGATAGACGAACAATTAGCCAAAGCCAAAGCCGAACTACCCGCAGATGTGCGAATGCATCGTGTTACCGACCAGCCCAAAGTGGTCAACGATTCGGTGGTCTCGTTCTTAAAGGATATACTTATCAGTATTCTTGTTGTTGTGGCGGTGATGCTGGTGCTCTTCCCCCTCAAAACGGCGATTGTGGCATCAACAGGTGTTCCTATCTGCACCGCTATCACGGTGGGAGTGATGTATATCTTCGGATTGGAACTCAACACCGTCACCTTAGCCGCCCTTATCGTGGTGCTGGGTATGATAGTGGACAACTCGGTCATTGTGGTGGACAGTTATTGCAATAGCCTTCAGCGGGGCCATTCGCGTTGGTTCGCAGCGGCAACGGAGGCCAAAGAGTTGTACGTTCCAACTCTGATTGCGACCATCAGTATTTTTGGTATGTTCTTCCCTATGAAACTGATCTTAGATGGTCTGATGGGTGAGTTCGTTAAGGACTTTCCTTGGGCGGTGATGTTCGCATTAATGGCCAGTTTCTTCTACGCTTTCTATGTAACGCCCTATCTTAGCACGCAATTTATCAAACAGCAAAAAGAGGGTGAAATCAATTTCTTTGAGCGCGGTCAAAACTGGTTCTTTACCAAACTGGAAAACGCCTACGAAAAAGTGCTTCGCTTTGTTTTTCGTATTCCGAC
The DNA here is from genome assembly GCA_045599545.1 of Paludibacteraceae bacterium. Lineage (GTDB taxonomy): Bacteria > Bacteroidota > Bacteroidia > Bacteroidales > Paludibacteraceae > Colicola. Next base: position 4,385 of record JAZRWG010000042.1, read on the forward strand.
TATCTCTCTTTGCGTAGCTTTTGGTCTAATCGGGGTGGGTGTTATTCTCTTCTTGCGGATGAATGTACAAATGCTTCCCAAGGCAGACCGCAGTTGTTTTGCCGTCGAGATCCATCTGCGTGAGGGCAGTTCCATACAGGAATCCGGAATCGTGGCAGACTCGCTGGCGCGAATACTGAACGCCGATCCCCGTGTGGTTAATGTGACTTCGTTCGTGGGGATGTCTTCGCCTCGCTTTCATGCAGCTTATGCGCCGCAAATGCCGATGACGAATTATGCCCAACTCATCGTCAATACCACCTCTAATAAGGCGACCGAGGCCGTACTGAACGATTATACCGAACGCTACGAGAATGCCTTCCCCAACGCTTATGCTCGCTTCAAACAGATGGATTACCAGATATGTAATAACCCCTTTGAAGTGTGTATCCAAGGACCTAAAATAGAAGACCTCGAACCTTATGCTGATTCGATCAAGCAGTTTATGGCCTCTTGTCCTGAACTGATGTGGGTACATAGCAATTATGACGAAACAAGCCCGTCTATTCGTATTCGTCTCAACGCGGATGAGGCTACTCGTTTGGGCGTGAGTCAGACGTTTATGTCACTCTATTTGAGCAATGCTTTTAATGGACAAACAATAACCACTTTTTATGAGCAGAACCACCCCGTTCCCGTGGTCTTACGTGCCTCGGATATGGATTCGCTCGATTATAAACAATTGGAAGACATGCTCATTCCCACTATCTATCCTGGGATTAGCGTCCCGTTGCATCAGATTGCCTCTATCGAACCCGAATGGCACCACGCCACAATCGGGCATATCAACGGTGTTCCTACCATCACCATCGGGTGCGACTTGAGGGGCAATGCCTCCGAACCTAAGGTGCAAAAGAAAGTGCAACAATGGATAGAGCATCAAGGGATAGATAAACAGGTGACCGTCTTCAATGATGGGCTGACCGGCAAGAATAAGATTATTATCCCGCAGGCAATATATAGTATCATCGGTGCATTACTCGTTATGTTTTTTGTGTTGCTGTACCACTTTGGTAAATTGTCGATCTCCATCCTCACGCTGTCCTCTTGTTTACTTACCCTTTTCGGTGCCTTCGTGGGAATGCGTATTTTTAGGATGGAAGATTTCTCTATCACCGCTATTCTGGGTCTTGTTTCCCTTATTGGTATTATTGTGAGGAATGCCATTATTATGTATGAATATGCGGAGGAACTGCGTCTTAAGGAACACATGAGCGGAAGGGATGCCGCTTTTAATGCAGGAATTAGACGAATGCGTCCTATCTTCCTCACCTCGGCAACCACGGCTTTAGGGGTTATCCCGATGATTATAGCCGGTACCAGTCTATGGATGCCTTTGGGCGTTGTCATTTGCTTTGGTACTATTTTTACCTTACCTTTGGTAGTCACTATTTTACCCATCGCTTATTGGAAATTCTATGCAAGAGATTAAGAAAATAATACTATTCCTATTGTGCTTATGCTCCTTGTCTATCCAAGGACAGGGACTGAGTCTGGATTCGTGCCTGAATATGGCTCGGCTCCATAATGCTGATATTCTATCGGCTCAATTGGAGGTAAAGAAAGCCCAACAGGTGCGTAATCAGGCGCGCACTAAGTACTTCCCGCAGGTGAGTGGTTTAGCCGGAGGTTATCATGCCTTACAACCTTTACTTGAAGTCAGCCCCAATGATTTGGGAAATGCCCAGGCCCGCGACTTACTCAATAGCCTTTATGCCGCTTATGGGGAGGCGTTAGGCCTAAATAACACGTTTGCTATGTTCCGTAGTGGTGCGGTGGCAGGTGTCGTGGCAGTGCAACCTGTCTATATGGGAGGTAAGATTGTAGCCGGAAACAAACTCGCCCAAGTAGGCGTGGAGGCAGCACAACTGCAAGCCCAGATAACGGAACGCGACGTACTTCTGCAAGTGGAGGAGAGTTATTGGCTCGTTGTCAACCTGCAAGCCAAACAGACACTGATCGATGCCACCAAGGCGTTGTTGGATACCATTGAGATCCATGTTAACGAAGCCGTTGCTGCCGGATTAGCCATTAATAACGACCTGCTTCGCGTCCAACTCAAAAAGAATGAAGTGGATGCTATGCAAATACAACTCACCGATGGCATTGACCTCGCCTCCCGGGCATTAGCCCAATCCATCGGCTTGGATAGCGTCGTTGTTGATGTTTGTTTGGATAGTATAGAACAATCCTCCATCCTTTTGCCTCCTTCCTCCATCCTTTTTCCTTCTTCCTTACCCGAATTAGACCTCTTGCAAGAGGGAGTCCGTGCAGCCCAACTCAAGCGTCGAATGGATCTTGCCGACGGACTGCCGCACATCCTTTTAGGAGGTACTTATAACTACAGCAATATAATGAAGATAGAGGGGATTGATATGCGAGGCAATGGTTGGAAACAGAACGGAATGTTGTTCGCTTCCGTACAAGTGCCTTTAACCGGTTGGTGGGAAACGGCGCATAAACTCAAGGAGGGGAGCTATGCCATCGAGCAGGCACAGTTACAACAACGGGATCTAACCGAGAAACTGATGTTACGTCATCAGCAAGCCGCAAATGAGGTGCATAAGACGGAGTCGTTGTTGGCGCAGATGCGCTCGTCAGCCGAATTGGCTTGGCACAATTATGAAATAGAGCAGGTTAATTACTCGGCGGGATTGAGTTCTATCACGAACCTTTTAGAGGCACAAACACTCTATCAAAAAGCGCAAACGGATCTCATTGATATGCAGATTCAGCATATCCTTTCCCTCCGCCGCGCTCAAACCCTATAAACCTCTCCGCCTTTCTGCCTTTCTGCCTTACTTTAAACTTTAAACTATTCAGCGTACGGCAGGCTGGGGTAGAGCTCCCTCAGTTCTTTCTCCCGTGCTTGCGCGGTGGCGGTGTCGCCGATGGCCTCATAGCACATGATAAGGCTATAGAGTGTAGCCGGTTTATTCCACCAGAGGTTGTATTGTTCTTCGGTGAGGAGTATCTGCCGTGCTTTCTCGAACTCCTCGATGGCTTTCTTCTTGCTGCCGCCTAAGATACCCGGGGCATAGAAATCGACATTTGCTACCAACGAAAGCGCAAACGGGTCGTTGGGGTTAGCCTCTATCGCATCGTGACATAAGCGGAAGGACTGTATCCCGGCGTTCAGTTTCTTGGTCATCATAAACTCGTAGGCATACGCCGCCGAGCGGTACATGCAGTAGCGTGATGGGGGCAAGAAAGACTTGGCGTCCTCTATGTGTGCCACGTAGTTGTCCAGATAGGTTTGGGCTTTGGCATTGCGCTCGTCCCTACCTTTGGCGGTGCGTTTGGCACCGGTGGGGGCTTCGTCGATAAGGGAGGCGATATAACCGTACTCGGTATTGATGACCGTTTCCTTATCCTCCTCACACAGTATCTCCCATCGTGTACTATCAATGGTGGCCTGCCACGTGGACATGTCACCATTGAAATACGCCTCCAATAGGCTTAATAAACTTATAATCAGATACATTACAGCGGATGCTCCAGTTTGAGTGTCTTCGTCGGTTGGTCGCAGACCTCGGTCGGTCCGTAGTATTGGATCGGTCCGGGGTAGATATAACTCGTGTTGGCGTCAGCCCACTCGGCGCGGTGCTTCTCAAGGAACAGGAACGGTGCTCCGTCCAAGCGAACGAGTGCTTTTTGGATCACGGGTTTCATCTTACCGTTGCGGTGCTCCATGTTCATCATCATCGTGATGGGGCAACCACCGGCTACCCACTCGGTGTGGGGTTGAGCCAGGTTACGAACGACTGCCATATAACCGGTCTTACCGGCAGCAATGAGTTGGGTGGCGGTCATACCGAGGCTGTAGCAGTAGTCGGCATCGAAGTTAGAGGGGATAGCGCAGCGACCTTCGTAACCAAAGAAGTGGTTGATGGAACTGAACTTACCCGTATATTCGCCTGTGGCTTTGAGTTGGGCGAGGCGTTTGCTTACCATCTCAATCAGCAGTTTCTCGGTTTCTATCTGACTAACCATTACGTTTCCGTGAGGATCGCGGTCCAGCGTGAGCTGACGAGCGATGCCCTTCGGCAGCGAGCGGTACAGTTCGCAACTGGCGGGTGTGAGCATGTTCTTCACGTACTCGCGTTTAGCGTCGTCACCCTCTAAGGCCATGAACTCCTCGTTGCTGGCGAGCAGGTCATTGAGTTCTTGAATCAGAATGCGCATGGCGGGAATGAACTCAATCAGTCCTTCGGGGATGAGCACCGTACCGAAGTTCAGTCCGGCTTTGGCGCGGGCTATGATCACGGCAGCTATCTGGTTAACGATATCGTTGAGGGTCATGTTCTTAGCCTCTACCTCTTCGGAGATAAGGCATACGTTCGGTTGACTTTGCAACGCGCACTCGAGGGCGATATGACTGGCACTACGACCCATCAGACGGATGAAGTGCCAATATTTGCGGGCCGAGTTAGCGTCGCGTTGGATGTTACCAATCAGTTCGGAGTAGGTCTTGCAAGCGGTGTCGAAACCAAAACTGGTCTCAATGAACTCGTTCTTGAGGTCGCCGTCGATGGTCTTCGGACAACCAATCACTTGGATGCCGCACTTCTTTTGGAGGTAGTATTCGGCCAGTACGCAAGCGTTCGTGTTCGAGTCGTCACCACCGATGATAACGATGGCTTTGATACCGAGTTTATTGCAGATCTCGATACCCTTATCGAATTGCCAGGTCTCCTCCAGTTTGGTGCGCCCCGAACCGATAATATCGAATCCGCCCGTGTTGCGGTATTCGTCAATGATCTTAGCGGTGAGTTCGATGTAGTCGTGCTCAATCAGTCCGCTCGGTCCGCCTTTGAAACCATACAGTTTGCAGTTGGGGTTGATGCGTTTGATACCGTCAAACAGACCGCAGATCACGTTGTGTCCGCCGGGGGCTTGTCCACCGGAAAGGATCACACCTACATTGAATACATTACCTTCTGCCTTTCCGCCTTCCTGCCTATCCGCCTTTTCCAGCGTGATCACCGGCATCCCGTAGGTATTGGGGAAAAGGGCTTTGATTTGTTCTTGGTCGGCTACGGATTCGGTAGCTTTACCTTCTACTAATTGTACGTTACCCGTAAGGGCGGTCGGCATCTTAGGCTCATACGCCTGTCTTGCCACTTGAAGAGGAGACTTTAACATGGTCATATTATTTATTTTTTGAATTTGCGCTGCAAAGTTACGAAAAAATTTGCACATATGCAAATTATTTACTACCTTTGTCGAAAATTTTCGTGATATGAAACCTAAAGTTTTCAAAGCGCTCAAGATTTCGGCTATTGTGATAGCCTCGTTGTTTCTACTTCATGTGGTTGCGTCGGTGATGGTCAATCGTCTTTTGCACCATCGAATAGAGCAGCAATTGGTCGAGAAAGTGCAGGTGCTCAATGGTAAAACGATTCGCTACGGGTCTATCCGTACTGGGATCATCAGTCGAACCGTTACCATCAGTGACCTCTATTTCAATTCCACTACCGGCGATTCGCTGATTACTGACACCTTGGGCTTTGAGGTCTCGGTGGATAAGGTGCAGGTGCTGAAGGTGGATTATTGGGCTTTGTTATGGGATCAGGACATTGCTATCCGTTCCGTGACCATTAACCATCCGCAAATGCGTATCCTTCTCAACGAACAATCCCTGCAAGCGCAACCCAATACCGTCAATACCGGTGAACAGATGATTGCCTATGTTGCGCGACTTAACGTGGACGAACTGCGGATAGTAGATGCCGCTATTCGTTGGCGGATGACGGATTCGCATTTGATGATGGATGTGGACGATATCGACCTCGCGGTGGATAACCTGAACTTCGATTTCACTACGCAGCATGCCTCCTATAATGACTCTACTTATGTACTCTCCATTCACGGTGTCCGTGTCCTCACGCCCGATAGCCTTAACTATATGGAGGTCGGTTCGTTGGAAGCCAAGAACGCGGGTGCTATCTATATCAAGGACTTCACGCAGCGGTGTACGGTAGGGTATAGGGATTTAGCCGATCGCTCTCATCTGCCCGAGACGTGGGCGGCGGTGTATGTTAAGCAAGTACAGACAACGCCCATCAATATCATTCAACAGGTCTTGGAGCAGAACGTCAATGTGGACACGTTGCATGTCTGGGTACAGTCGCTACGGGTGTTTGAGGACTTGCGTTATCCCAATAAAGAACCGTACCCTATGCCCCAAGAGGTGCTTATGTCGCTGGATGTACCTTTCCATGTCAAGTACGTGCGTGCCTCTGTGGATACGATGTATTACACCATGGCCAATACCGATATCCATGATGGTTCGTTGGCACTGGTGCATATCAAGGCGAATGTGAAGAACTTCGGCAACCGCAATCGGGACCTGTTCCGTGTAAAGGGTAGTGCCGAGTTCATCGGTGGCGGTAAGGCGGACATACAGATCTCCATGAAGATGGACAGGGCTTGTTCGTGGCAAGTTAAACTGAACGGCAGGGGGATGCAGGGCAGTGCTTTTGACGGTTTCTTGCGTCCGCTCTTTGGGCTCACGGCAGACCTCACGATTGACGAGGTGGCAGCCGATTATAAAGGCGATCGCAACACGGCTTCGGGTGATTTCAAACTGCTCTATCACGGCTTAGAGGTGCACGCATATCCGGGGGAATCGGCGTATGATATTATCAATAAGAACGCCAAGGCGATTGAGGCTTTTGGTAATGCTTTCCTGCCTAAATCGAATCCGACGTTGCTCCCCGGCAGTAAGGGTAATCTGCCCTCCGAGCGTCCGCGGGAGTACGAGGTGAAGGCCAAGCGTGACCCGATGGTCAAGGTGCCGGTTTATATGATGATGCCCGTCATCGATGGTTTAAAGAAAACCATGCTCCCCGGTCTCTATGTGCAAAAGAAAAAGGATAAAAAGAAAAAGTAGAGCCTCTCTGCCTCTCCGTTTTTGTAGCCACACAAGGATTTGTCTAGGTTACGTAGGGCCTATGATGCTGCGTAGATGCTGCGCTATCGAAGCTCCTTTCATAGATGCATGTACGCTATGAGGACAATGCAAACGCTTGACAATCATAGCGCTAGCCCATGGTGCTATGTGGGTGCTATGTTAGTGGTATGTTAACTGAAGCACGACAGACAGTGTTTTTGTCAAGCCCACGCAGGTCCCACGGCTGTCCCACGACGCTACGGGGGTGCTATGGGTGATGAAGGCTTCACCATATACCC
>JAZRWG010000043.1:0-15771 GCA_045599545.1 Paludibacteraceae bacterium
CGAAGGAGGTGCAGGTGCTAACGGTAACCGCTCCTTGTCCATTGGTGTAGTAGGTGGAATGACGATTGGTATCATTGCTATCCTCTTTGTCGTTCCTGCCTTCTATATCATCTTCCAAACCCTCCACGACAAACTCCAAGGAGTTCAGGGCGGAGAGGAGGAAAGGCTGAAAGGCGGAAAGGCGACGAAAGCCGTTCCTGTGATAGCCCTCATAATCGCTGCTTGCGTTCTGCCCTCGTGCGGAATATACAAGAAGTATCAACCTCAAACCGATGTGCAGGAACAAGTCTTAGGTTCGGATTCGTTAACGAACGCTTATGCCGGGGATCGTTCGATGGCAACACTCTCTTGGAGGGAAGTCTTTACCGACCCCTATTTACAGCAACTCATCGACACTGCCCTCGTGCGCAATACGGACCTGCGCATTGCGCGCCTTAATATTGATCAAGCGCAAGCGAACTTATTGCAATCCAAACTGGCGTACCTACCCTCTTTAGGGATAGCACCGCAAGGAGGTGTCACGCGTCCTATCAACGGATCCTCTAACACGTGGACTTATCAGGTTCCTATTTCCGCTTCGTGGGAGATAGAGGTCTTTGGGTCTATCACACAGCGAATGCGTCAAGCCAAAGCACTCGCTTATCAAGCCGAGGATGTCAAGCAGGCGACCCAAGCCCAACTCATAGCAAACCTGGCAATGAGTTACTATAACCTTATCTTGCTTGACCGTCAATTGGAGATTGCGTTGGTCAACCGCCAACTATGGGAGAAATCTCTCGAGACCCAAAAGTCCTTGATGCTCAATGGTAAAGCGTATATGCCGGCGGTCAATCAATTAGAAGCCTCGATGAGCGGAGTTGATGCACAGATTATGGACCTATGTCGCGCCATCAATCGAACCGAGAATGCCATTAACTTACTGCTCGCCAAGGCTCCACAACCCATCGCTCGCGCTGAGTGGCGGGAGTTTGAATTACCTACTTTCCGTTTGGGTGCTTCCTCTGATTTGCTGGCTAATCGTCCTGATGTTCGCGCGGCACAACGCCAATTGGAAGCTGCGTATTATATCACCCAACAGGCACGGTCCGCTTTCCTGCCTAAACTCACGCTCAGCGGAGTTATTGGTTGGACCAACACCGACGGGACCTCTATCCTCAATCCTGCCCAGTGGATTCTCAATGCTGTGGGACAACTGACGCAACCTATCTTCCAGCAAGGCAAACTCATTGCGCAACTGAGAATGGCTAAGGCTCAACAGGAACAAGCCAAACTCAATTTTGCGAACGCGGTTCTTAAGGCAGGAAACGAGGTCAATAATGCCTTAGCCGATTACCAATTGGCACGCGAGAAGGACCTCCTCTATAAGCATCAAGTCAAAGCCCTCGAGGCGGCTTATGAGGGCACCTCTGAACTACAACAGAACGGTAAGGCTATCTACCTTGAGGTTTTGAATGCGCAAGAGACCCTACTTAATGCTCAACTCAATGAGGCCTCTAACATGTATAACAAGATGGAAGCGTATATCCGTCTCTATTCCTGCTTAGGCGGTGGCACCGAACTCACCCCCGAAGAACAAACTAAAACTAATAACTAAAACTAATGACCATTCAAGAATACATTAGTGCCAACCAACAGCGTTTCCTTGAGGAGTGGACTTCCCTTATTCGTATTCCCTCCGTGAGTTGTCAACCGGAACGGCAAGCGGATATGCTGCGCTGCGCCGAACGCTGGGCACAACTGCTACGCGAAGCGGGTTGTCAACGTGCTGAGGTTCTACCCTCCGCCGGCAACCCCTTCGTCTATGCCGAATATGCGCCCCCTTTAAACTTTAAACTTTCCACTTTAAACTCAATACCAACGGTATTGGTGTATGCCCACTACGACGTCATGCCTGTCGAACCGATCGATCTTTGGCAGTCCGACCCGTGGGAACCTTCTATTCGTAACGGTCGTCTCTATGCCCGCGGTGCCGATGACGATAAGGGACAGGCTATGATCCAAGCCAAAGCGTTTGAGTACCTCGTACACGAGGGACTGATGAACTGCCGTGTTAAGTTTATCTTTGAGGGCGAGGAAGAGATTGGTTCGCCTTCTTTAGAAACTTTCATTGAGGAACATAAAGACCTCTTGGCTTGCGATTTCATTCTCGTCTCCGACACCTCTATGATTGGTAAAGACACGCCTTCTATCACCACCGGTCTGCGCGGTCTGTGTTACTGGCAGATAGAAGTCACCGGCCCCAATCGCGACCTGCATTCGGGTCACTTCGGCGGGGCGGTCAAGAACCCTATCAACGCTCTGACCGAGATGCTCTCCCAAGTGGTGGACAAGAAGGGTCGAATCACCATTCCGCATTTCTACGATGATGTCGTACCTCTCAGTGAACAAGAACGCGAGATGATTCGCCAAATACCCTTTGATGTGGAGGCGTATAAAGCAGCCATTGATGTGGACGATGTCTTTGGTGAGGAAGGATACTCAACCTTAGAGCGTAACTCTTGCCGTCCCAGCTTTGATATTTGCGGTATCTGGGGAGGTTATACGGGCGAGGGCAGCAAGACCGTTCTGCCCTCTAAGGCTTATGCTAAGGTCAGTTGCCGCCTCGTAGCCAACCAAAACCACGAAACCATCTCGCAAGCGTTTGTCGATTACATAACCTCCATTGCTCCTCAAGGGGTGCGCGTAAAGGTCACGCCCATGCACGGAGGCGAGGCTTACCTCTGCCCGATCGACCTTCCTGCCTATAGAGCTGCCGAACAAGGTTTCACAACTGCTTTTGGCAAGCGTCCTATTGCCGCTCGACGCGGAGGAAGTATTCCTATTATTGCCTCGTTTGAACGTATCTTAGGCGTTAAAACAATCTTGATGGGCTTTGGTTTAGAAGCCAATGCCATTCACTCTCCCAACGAGTCCATGGACCTCGAAGTGTGGGAGAAAGGCATCATTGCCGTTACTGAATTTTATCAAGCACTAAGCAATAAGCACTAACCTCTAAAATTATACAATTATGAAAAACGAAGTTAATCATCAACTCCTCATTCCATCATTCAGCGTAGCGGTTAAATCCATCATTATAACCATACTCCTCTACTCCTCTACTCCCCTACTCCTAACGGGCTGCTCTCCCCAAGTGTCACATAACCCCATTATGCCTATTCACCTCACGGGAGATATGACCACTGTTCTACTCACCGATTACATCCCCTGCAATCCCGATACGATTTTTATTGAGGGGAATAAGTTAAATGTCATTCGTCAAGGTGAAACGAATATTGTAGCATTGCCTCAATTGCCCGTTGATTTTGCTATGGTCACGCTCGATTGCACTCCGACGAAGATTAAAATCGGTTTCACGCACCCCGTAGTAAACCCGCAGTTTGTCGTTATGTGGGATAACCAACCGCTGTACAATTATCACTATGATGCTATCCAACAGCAACTCACTATCCGCTCCATCTGGCATGAGGATGGACGCCACTTCGTGCGCGTGTTTGCCGTGGACAACGGCCATCTATTTAATGATATCTTAGTGCCTATTGAGAATGGTATCCCCGTGCATAAGGCCTGTCAACTACACCGATATGACGACCAAGCCCAAGTGCTCTACTCCGTTCTTATCGACCGCTTCTATAATGGCAACACCTCGAATGACTGGAAAATCAACTCCCCCGAGGTGCTTGATATTGTGGACTACCAGGGCGGAGACTTGGCAGGTATAACCGCTAAGATAAAGGATGGATTCTTCGATTCGTTAGGCATTACCACCTTGTGGATTAGTCCTATCACCCAGAACCCCTGGACCGCTTGGGGCTACTATAAATTCAAAAACGGAAACAAATACGACACCTGTAGCCTGTCGCCTGTAGCCTGCCGCCACCCTTACACCAAGTACACCGGCTATCACGGCTATTGGCCTATTTCCGGCACGCAAGTCGAGAAGCGTTTCGGTACCCCCGACGAACTGACCACCTTATTATCTACCGCGCACGCGCACGATATGAACGTCATTCTCGACTATGTAGCTAACCATATGCACATCGAGGCACCCATCTATCAACAGCACCCCGATTGGCACACCGACTCCATCCTTCCCGATGGTCGTCGCAATTTCGAGTTATGGGACGAGGCGCGCCTCACCACGTGGTTTGATGTCCATATACCCACCCTCGACCTCGAGCGTGAAGAGGTCTATCAAGCCATGACCGACACCGCCCTCTATTGGCTCCAAAACTATGACTTTGACGGCTTCCGTCACGATGCCTGCAAACATATCCCCGAATGCTACTGGCGCACCCTCGGTGCAAAGATTGCCAAACGCTTTCCCAACCGTCATATTTGGATGATTGGCGAGACCTACGGCAGCCCCGAACTAATCAACACCTACGTCAAATCGGGTATGCTCAACGCCCAATTCGACTTCAATGTCTATTATACTATTCTGCATGCACTCATGGGCGAACAACCTATGTCCGATATTGACAAGACTATTCGCGAATCGTTATCCACTTATGGTGCACACCACACTATGGGTAATATCTCCGGTAACCACGACCAAGCCCGCTTTGTTTCCATCGCCGGAGGCGACCTCCAATTCAGTGATGATGCCAAGGAGGAAGGTTGGACACGCGAAGTCGGTGTAGGCGACGCCAAGAAGGCTTATCGGCTCACCCTTCTTCAGGAGATGATTAACTTCACCATCCCCGGCGTACCCTGCATCTACCAAGGCGATGAGTACGCTCAGCCGGGCGGCAACGATCCCGATAACCGTCATATGATGCGCTTCGAGGGATTGAACGAGAATGAACAGCACTTCCGCGCGCAAATGCAACAACTCATGCACCTACGTCGCACGTGTATGCCCCTTCTTTATGGTGAATATATCCCCGTTTATGCGGATGAGAACACGCTTGAATTCAATCGTGTGTATATGGGTCAAGTTGTTAATGTAAAAATCAATCGCAATGAAACAAGTACTATTACTGTGGACGGCACTCCTATTTTTAGCGTGCAACCCTAATGTTCAGCCACCGAACACCACACGCCAAACACAGGACACCCTACCCCCCTACCCCCCTACTCCCCTACTCCCCATCCGCGGAGCGGACCTGTCTTGGGTGACGGAGCAAGAGCAAATGGGTGTGCTCTTTTATGACACCTTAGGACAACAGCAGGAAGTCATGTCCTTGCTCCAATCGTGTGGCATGACCGCCGTGCGTTTGCGCGTGTGGGTCAATCACTCCACGGGTTGGTGCAACCTGCCCGATGTGCTCGTCAAAGCCCAACGAGCCAACAAACTCGGCCTTCATGTGATGATTGACTTCCATTACTCCGACTATTTCGCCGACCCCTCCAAGCAGAATACGCCCGCGGCGTGGAAGAACTGCACAATAGATGCCCTGCGCGATTCGTTAGTAGCGCACACTACCACCGTTCTCACCGCTCTCCAACAAGTCGGAGTCACCCCCGCCTGGGTACAGATTGGTAACGAAACCCGCAACGGCATGCTATGGCCTACGGGACAGTTATGGAATAATAAGGGCGACCTACCCAACGGTTGGATGAACTACGCTGCTCTCACGGCTGCCGGCTACGATGCCGTCAAGGCCGTCTTCCCGGAAGCCATCGTGGTGGTTCACATCGACAACGCCTACGAGAACAATAACTGGTTCTTCCGCAAACTCAAAGCCAACGGCGGCAAGTTCGATGCTATCGGTCTAAGTCACTACCCCATGATGCAGGCGTGGTCGGGCAAGACATGGCAAGAGATGAACAAACTGGCTCTCAATAATATCAAACTCCTTCATGGCGAGTTCAACTGCGATATTATGCTCGCCGAAATAGGCACACTCTCTACCAAGGATCAAGTACCAACCGCCGTAAAAGTGATGGCCGACATCCGCGCTAAACTGGATACACTGCCTTATTACAATGGTGCCTTCTATTGGGAACCTACGTGTTATAATTATTGGAAACCCACCGAATATACCAAGGACGGCTGGGGAGCCTATAACATGGGCGCCTTCACCTCCACCGGTCAACCCAACCAAGCTCTTCTACAACTATGGCAACACTAATCCTTACCATCACCTACCTCACCTCGTGGCTCTTTAGTATGGGAGATACCCTCCCCCCCTACTCCTCTACTCCCCTACCCCTTACCACTCCCCACGACTGGGCCATCACCACTCCCTTTGATCGTGCCAACGACCTACAGACGGTAGCGGTAGTGCAGAACGGCGAGACAACGGCTACGGCTAAGACCGGTCGCTCAGGCGGACTGAACTGGTTCGGTGAGGCGCAATATAAGACCACCCTCACGCTCCGCGATCGCCGTGATAGCGTTTATACCCTCTATTGCGACGGAGCTATGTCCCACGCCCAAGTGTATGTCAACGATTCACTCGTGACCTATTGGCCCTACGGCTATAATGCCTTCCACTGCGATATAACGCCTTATCTGCACGACGGAGACAACGAGATTGTGTTCCGCCTTCATAACCAACCTGAATCGTCTCGTTGGTACCCGGGAGCGGGACTGTATAGACAAGTCATGCTCTATCGCCAAGCTCACACACATATACCCGTTTGGGGTGTGCATATAACGAACGACACTATCACCGTTGATGTCGCCAATCGTATTCCCACCACCCGCGTAGAGATAGAGCGCAAAGAAGTGCAACCGTGGAGTCCTGAAAACCCCAATGTAGGGATTGCTAAGATTAGAGTGTATGATGGCAATCGATTAGTGGACGAACGCACCGAGACCTACGGCTACCGTACCCTCGAGTTTAAGCCCGACAGCGGGTTCTACCTCAACGGTGTGCGCACGCAGTTCAAGGGCGTGTGCCTGCACCACGACCTCGGTCCGCTTGGAACGGCCGTTCATCGCGATGCCTTGCGTCACCAACTGACCATGCTCAAGCAGATGGGCTGTAATGCCGTTCGCACGACGCACAACATGCCCTCCACCGAACTCGTCGAACTATGCGACTCGATGGGTTTGATGGTCGTTGTTGAGGCGTTTGATACATGGACCATGCCCAAGGGTAAGAACGATTACCATAACGAGTTCAACGAGTGGTGGGAGCGCGATATAGAGAATATGGTGCTTCACTTCCGCAACCATCCCTCGGTGGTTATGTGGTCGATTGGCAACGAAGTGTGGGATCAGACACTGCCTAACGGACCCCAAACGGCTAAGATGCTGCAAGACAAAGTGCACGAACTCGACTCCACGCGCCTCGTGACCTGTGGTTGCGACCAAGTAACGGCTATCATGAACAACGGCTTTGGGGCGGTGCTGGATATACCGGGACTGAACTACCGAACTTGTCACTACGAAGAAGCTTACCAAAAACTACCGCAAAAAATGCTGCTCGGCTCTGAGACCGCTTCTACCGTCTCTTCTCGTGGAACCTATACTTTTCCGGTGGTTATTCAACCCGATGTTATGCGTCCGGGTAATCAGTCCTCGGGTTACGATGTGGAGTACTGCTCATGGTCGGGACTACCCGATTATGACTTCGCACTTGCGGACGATAATGACTGGCATTTAGGGCAATTCGTCTGGACCGGCTTCGACTACTTAGGCGAACCCTCTCCCTATGACACCGACGCTTGGCCGTCGCACTCGTCCTATTTTGGTATTATTGACCTCGCGTCTTTACCCAAGGACCGCTACTACCTCTATAAGTCGCAGTGGGACACCACCTCTCCTACCTTACATGTCCTACCCCATTGGACATGGCCGGGACGGGAAGGACAAGTCACGCCCGTCTTCGTTTACACATCGTACCCCGAAGCCGAAGTGTTCATCAACGGCGTGAGCCAAGGGCGACAACGCTTCGGTCAGAGCGAACCACCCACCGTGGGTGATTTCGACATCGCCTCGTGGGGATGCGCTCCCGAACCCAACCTTCTATCGCGTTATCGACTCATGTGGATGCACACCGTTTATGAGCCCGGTGAGTTGCGCGTTGTAGCCTATAACGAAGCGGGAGAACCGGTAGCCGAACAAGTGGTTAAGACCGCGGGCAAACCGCATCACTTAGTGGCGCAGTGGGCAAACGAAGAGGAACATCCCGAGGAACTCAATTATATCACCATCAGTGTAGTGGATAAACACGGTAACCTCTGTCCCGAGGCGAGTCATCTCATTACCGCTACGGGAGCCGTCAAGGCCGCTGCCAACGGCGACCCCACCTGCCTCTATCCCATGCAACCTTTCCGCCTCTCAGCCTCTCAGCCTATCAGCCTAAACATGCCTGTATTCAAGGGGCAATGCACCTTCATCGTCACCAACGGAACAACGACTTTCACCTCAAAAGGGTTGAAATCAACTAAAATAACAATTAACCATTAACAATTAAAACATTTACAATTATGAAAAACTTTCATCAATTCATCCTTGGAGCAGCCCTACTCCTCTACTCCTCTACTCCCCTACTCCTAACAAGTTGCGCCAAGCAACCTTGTTGTGAAAAAGCCCACCCCTGCTGGGCGTACAACACCACCATCTACGAACTCAACACCCGTCAAGTAACCGCCGAAGGCACTTTTGCGGCAGCGGAAAAACAAGTCCTGCCTCAACTCCAAGAGAACGGCATCGACATCATCTGGGTTATGCCCTGCCAACCCATCGGTGAGATCACCCGCAAGGGTACGCTCGGTAGCTACTATTCTATCAAGGATTATTGCGACATCAATCCTGAGTTTGGAACCAAAGAGGACTTCAAACATTTCGTAGCCACCGCCCACGAAATGGGCTTTAAGGTCATCCTCGACTGGGTTGCCAACCACACCGCTCCCGACCACGCTTGGACCCAAAACGAAGGCTGGCATTACCGCGACAGTTTGGGTAACCTTATGGTGCAATATGACTGGACCGACATCGCTAAACTGAACTACGACAAGCAAGAGATGCGTCAAGCCATGTATGAGGCTATGAAATGGTGGCTTGATGAGATGAACATCGACGGTTTCCGTTGCGACGTAGCAGGCGAAGTGCCCACCGATTTCTGGAACTGGGTGATGCCTAAGCTGAAAAAGCAGTATCCTCACATCTTCACTTTAGCCGAAAACGAGGATAAAGCGCAAGAACTGACCGAGAAAGCGTTTGATATGTATTATGGTTGGGACCTGCACCACCTTATGAACAATGTAGCGCAATCCAAGAGCACCGTCAATGACCTCTGGGCGTATTTCGCCAAGGTGGACACCACGCTCCGCGCAGAAGCTATCCGCATGAACTTCACCTCCAACCACGACGAGAACAGTTGGTCCGGAACCGAGTTTGAGCGCATGGGTGATGCCGCACACCTGTTTGCTGCCTTCACGTATATCGTTCCCGGTATGCCCGAGATATACACAGGTCAAATCAACGGTAATAACCACCGCCTCGAGTTCTTTGAGAAGGATCTTATTGATACTCCCGTAGAAGGTAAGGCACCCGAGTTTGAACTCTACCAAAAACTCAACGCTTTCCGTGAGGCCAACAAAGCCTTGTGGAGTCCCGAAGTAGGAGCACCCATGTACCGCCTTGATGCCGATAATGACGCTATCTTTGCTTGCGTACGTCCGTTCGTGTGCGCTAAGTGCAATAAACAAAATACTGTTATTGCCGTTATGAACATGTCCGCTCAAGCGCAAACCGTTACCCTCCAAGTAGGTGACTATGCCGGCACATATACTTGCATCTGCGGCAAAGAGGTTGAACTGAGTGCCGAACAAACCTTCACCCTCAACCCGTGGGAATATAAACTCCTCAGCAAAAACGAATAGCGTCTTCCACCCGCTCGTCGGGGCGAAGCGTCGCCCCTTGCCGCGGGGCGCTCCCTCTCGCTGCGAGCACGACCTGTTTTTCCGCTGCGTTGCGGAGTAGTAGTCTCGCTACTTCAAAATGTACGCTCGTACTACCACTCCGTCCTCGCGGTAGCGTCCAAGACACTGGTCGTGAACACACTGGATTTTTATAGTGATTTTGGTAAGGATTTTTAAATCAAACAGAAAATCGTAACTAAAAATCACTAACGACTATCTGCGGAATTGAGGAGGGCTGGCCGAAATACCCCTGTCTTTGCAGAGCAATGACATCGTATGAGGCCTGACCGACGGGCATAGGGTGTGCTTTAGCCACCCGGAATAAAAAGTTCCGCGAGTTCAGCGAGAGATAACGGAACCATTAGCAGAAAGGCGTGGTCATTGCCATGGCAGTGAAATCTGCGTAATCTGCGGGAGATAAAAAAAAGAAAAACTAAAACTAACTACTAAAGCTAAACAATGGAAATCCTATTAGCATTTATCGGAGGACTGGTATTAGCGGGTCTTATTGCCTTCCTGCTCTACCGCCTCCTCAATCAGCGTTTCGAAGCTACCTCTGAGCGTTTCTTAAAGGAACGCTCGGAGGAACTGCGTCAGCAGAACGCCGAGTCTGTCACGGCTCTGCTCCGGCCTATTGAGAGTGAGATGGAGAACGTCCGTCGCCTTATGTCCGAGACCCGCTCGGCCAACGAGAAAAGCACCTCCTCTTTAGAGGGTGCCCTCAAAGCCATGATGGACCAAACGAACAAGATCGGTCAGGATGCCAATAACTTGGCAGATGCCCTCAAGAACCGCGGCAAGGTGCACGGCGACTGGGGCGAACAGGTCCTCGATAACATCCTCGAGGGCAGCGGACTGCGTAGGGGCGAGGAGTTCGAGACTCAGATCAGTTTCAAGGGTGCTTTAGGCAACGAACTGCGCCCCGATGTGGTGGTGCATTGCGCCGATGGCAAACGGATTATCATTGACTCTAAGGTATCCCTCACAGCGTACACCGATGCCCTTGGGGCTGCTACCGAGGCCGAACGCGAGGAGGCGATAAGCCGTAATTTCCAGTCTGTGAAGAAGCATGTAGCGGAACTAAGCGACAAGCAGTACCCCAAGTACGTGCCCAATTCGCTCAATTACGTACTTATGTTCATTCCCAACGAGGGGGCTTATGTGATGGCCATGAACCGCGATCACGCGTTAGGGCAAGAGGCGTTCCAGAAAGGTGTTATCATCGTCAATCCCACGAACCTCATGCTCGCCTTGCATCTGGTGTTGCAGACCTGGCAAGAGTCCCGTCGGGAGGATAACTGCAAAAAGATTTTGGATACGGCGGACGGTTTATACGAGAAAGTGGTCGGATTGGTGGACACCTGCACTACCTTAGGCAGTCAATTGGAAACGGCTAATCGCACCTACCAGCAGGCCATGAAGCAACTCAGCGAGGGAACGGGCAATGTTCTCCGTCGTGTGGAGGGTTTCAAGGAACTGGGCATCAAGAGCACCAAAACCCCCAAGCGGAACGCATCCATCATTGCATCACTCAGCGTAGCGTTTCAATTCATCATTGTCGTCGGCTGCCAAGCCGCGACTTACTGCGGCCGCGTGACCAACGCGGCGGGCGATCCCTTGCCTTATGCCACGGTCTATCCTATCAACGATCCCGTGAGTGGCACGGCGACCAATAATGACGGTTATTTCTCGTTCGAAACCTATCTCGCCCCCGGCAGTGAGATCGTTATCTCTTACATCGGTTACGAAAAAACCACCCTTAACGAATCCCTCTTACGCCAAACACCGGACACCCTACTCCCCTACTCCTCTACTCCCCTCCTACCCACAATCGTGCTGCACGAGCAGCCGATTGGCCTCGAAGAGATGGTCGTCAGTGCCAAACAACCCAAATACGCCAACAAGCGCAAGCAGATGGCACTTCTCTTACAGGCGGTTTACGAGCAACTGGAGTCGGATCTCCCCACTACGCCTACGGCCTATCACCTCGTTTCCGATGTTCGGATGGATAGTGAAGGCAAACCTTGGGGCGTGGAACAAATGATCGCCACCTGCGTCACCCTGCCCCCTGATAGTTTACAGTTTCACGCTGAAACTTGTAAACGCTTCTTCGCTCCCTCTATTCGCCGCTTGGCGGACAGTATTTACACCACCGACATCTTGGAGCAGATGGGCTCTCAAACGCGCAAGGCGGCAACGGCCATTGACTCGGGCGTGGTGGTGCATAAGGTTTTATTTGCGGAGGGACAAGTGGAGAAAGAGCTTGCCGAATCGATGTCCGACTTGCGTCATTGGTCGGTGAATCGTGAGAACGATAGTATGACGGTGCTCACTTATTCGATGAAGAAGACGGCGATGTTGATTTTCAAGATTCATTATACGGCTCATTACATTGTGGATAGTCGCACATTAGGATTGTTACGCACGGCGCAGATGATAAAAATGGATGTCACCATTCCCTTTGGCATTAAGTTAGATGCGGGTCAGTTGGCGCTGCTTAACATGCTCAATCTCAGTGAGCAGCAGATTGATAAGTTCCGTCTTCGTCAGGTGCATGCGCTCATTCATTTTAATACGCTTTACACCTCGATAGGGAATAAACGGTATATTTTGGAAAAGAACTTGCACACGGATGCCACGATTGTAGGTGCACGCAAGCAAGTTATTCCTTTGGAAGTGAATGCCACGCAGCGCATGACCTCTATTGTTCCCGATGCCGAACCCATGACCAAAGACCAACTCACTCGCCGCCTCCACAGAGAGATAGTAGAGATATACTAAATTACATGTCCCTCCTATCCCTAACGCGTTTCTGAATTGAGGATTTGTATGTTAAAAGTGGCATTTTCGTTAAAAAATGATTTTTTTTAGTGCCTAAATTTGTGAATATCAAAAAATTGTTGTAATTTTGCAGCGGAATTTGGAAAAATAATACTTTTATGGCAACGGCTATTAGAAACATCCCAACCTTGCACGGTATCGAAGCTGCCACTTTTCTGCGCTCAGCAGAAGTTGTTGAGGCAAATCCACACACCATTGACTTCAGCCAACAAACCAAGGCTGTTAAAGAGTATTTGAAAACTCAAAACTGGTGTTGAGAATGGATTATCAGCAACTATTTGATACTTGCTCCTTCGGTTTAGCTACACCGGAGAAAATTGCTGCATGCGAACCATTCTCTTGTGGGGACACTGATGACGACCGCGACTTGAATGAGTTTTTTACAAAGGATGCCATTGGGTATCACAATCGACTGCTTGGAAAAACCTATTTCTTTTGTTTGAAAGATAACCCCAATAAGATTGTTACAGCTTTTACGGTTTCTTATGAAGGCATCAAACTGACGAACCGTTTAGCAGAAGAATATCAGCAGCAATTTTTGGATGAAACCGATTTACGAGATAAGGATATCAAACGATTCCCCGGCGTGTTACTTGGACGCTTGGGTACCGATCAACAGTTCTCTGGTCAGGGATACGGCTCAGCTGTAATGGATTTCATAAAAGCCTTCTTTTTGATTAACGTAAAAGCCGGTTGTCGTTTTATCATCGTTGATGCCCTAAACAACGAGCGAACATTAAGTTTCTATAAACGTAATGACTTTAAGTTTTTAATAGAGGATGAACGTTTGGAAGCCAAATATGTAGGAGTTGGTGTTGGTCGCCTTCCGCTCCATACTCGTTTGATGTATTTTGATTTATTGACTTTATCGAATTAACCGAATAAAATGCCACCAATTATATATCATATCGCAAGTGAATGACAATTTACCCTCCCCAGAAATGGGGGGGGTAAATTGTTGATATACAGTAAGTTATAAAAAAACAAACAATAATTATTAACTCAAATTTTAAGCGTATGAGAAAGTACAATCAACCGGAGACGAACGTTCTCCAAGTCATTAACAGCAGCATCGTCTGCGTCAGTCCCGGACCGGTGTATTCGCCTACAGGTTCCCTTGGCACAATGAGCAACGGATCGGTACAATTGGGAACAATGAGTACCGCCGAATCACATTCGTTTTAGTAGATTTAATTAACCAACAAACAATAAATAAAGTTATGAAAAAAATCATGTATTTCGCAGCTGCGCTGTTAGTGCTCGTAGGCTGCAACAAGAATTCGCAAGAAAACAAAGAGAACGCTCCCGCAAATTACGGAACCATTACCGGAAAGATTGAACTTCCTCAAGGTCCGAATAAGATTACCGCTCCCAATGGTTGGAAGGCTATGACCGAGGCATTTAAGATGCAATGGGAAAGTGCCGATAAGATTTATATTTACAATGAGTCTGAATGTAAAGAACTCACCGTGGAAAAAATTAATACCCAGTCGGGTAATGCTACCTTTGAAGGCGAGTTGCTTTCGGATATGACCAGTTACAATGTGGCATACGGCTATCACCCTACAGCAGGTGCCACCGAATTTGCCGTTCCGTATATCGCCAACAACTATCGTCCTTTTGCTTGGGGTACGGGTGAATATAATATTTTCACGATTGATAACTTCGGTCCTGTGATGGGTCTCAAACTTCAAGGAACTGCAAAAGTTGACAAGATTGAGGTGATTGCATCAAAGAGCAGTGCTGCCCAAGCCACTTATACAATGTCTTTTGAAACGGCTATTGAACTGTATGCCACCACTCCGACAGTGGTTTATTTCCCCTTGAACGATTTAGCCGATGCAGACAAGTTGGAAGCGAAGTTCTATCAAGGAAGCAGTCTGTGCAAGACCCAAGTCTTTACAACCCTTCCTGCAAAAAATGTAGTTACCACCTATCCCGCAATAGAAGTAAACGACCCCTACAATGGTCACGAATATGTTGACCTTGGTTTGAGTGTTAAATGGGCAACTATGAATGTAGGTGCTACCTCTCCCGAAGGCTATGGCGATTACTTCGCGTGGGGAGAAATGACCACAAAAAGTGATTATTCATCATCCACATATACCTACAAAGATAATCCTGCCACCTTGCCTGCCGACCATGATGCAGCTGCTGTCAATTGGCAAGGTGCATGGCGTATGGCGACGTATGCAGAATGGGATGAACTGACAACGAACTGCACTTGGGCTTGGAAACCCCTAAATGGTATTAATGGTTATGAGGTGGAAGGTCCGAATAAAAACACCATCTTTTTGCCCGCTTCCGGCTACTGCGACGGCACGTCGCTCGACGATGACGGTTCCTACGGCTTCTACTGGTCTTCTTCGCTCATCGAGGACAACTCGGACTGCGCGTACAACCTCAACTTCGGTTCGGGCAGCGTGGGTTTTGGCTACGGCTATCGCTACTACGGACGATCCGTACGGCCCGTGTGCCAGTAGCCATCTGCAACCTAATCGGTTCGGATAAATCGCAAAGCCCCGTTCACGATGGTGAGCGGGGCTTTTTGTGTTGTTCTAAGGCATAGTACTCAATATACCATCCTAATTTGGGTGAATCACTGTGCTTCAGTACGGCTGGCACATAGTAACAGAAACGGGCTGCTTAATAAACCATCTGAAAATACACCAAAGGAACCTCCTTAAATTCACAAATCCGCTCAATTCCAATGAATTAAGCGGATTTTTTAGCAATAAATGTATTGCTTTGCGGTGCGGACGAGACTCGAACTCGCGACCTACGGCGTGACAGGCCGGTATTCTAACCAACTGAACTACCGCACCAGGGGACTTTCTCTCTCGAAAGCGGGTGCAAAGGTACTGCTTTTTTTTGATATGACCAAATTTTTTCGCAAAAAAATGCAAAAAAAATGCATTTGAGGGGTGAAAACACCTATTTTTGGGGTAAAAAACGAAGATTTTTCCTCAAATCATTTGCTCAATTAACGATTTTGTTGTAACTTTGCACGTCTTTTTTTTGAGTAGATAATGGCAAGGATTCAAGGCAAAAATAAGGATTACGAGTTTTTCCCTCCATTTGTGGTTAGGTGGGTCCGGGACTCCTACCGTG
>JAZRWG010000044.1:0-3450 GCA_045599545.1 Paludibacteraceae bacterium
ATCACGCATTGAGTTGGCACAAGTGCCAAGTATTATGGATGAGTTCTTAGGTATTGCTGCTGCCAGCAATGGTGGTGCAGTTTATTGTCCACCCGCCTCTGAAGGTGCTTAATCACTCTCGGCTTAACACTCTCTCCCATCGCAGCCTCTCGGGGTTGCGATGGTTGTGTTTGGGTGGCGAAGTTTTTTCTGTAACCATCCGATAAAGTACATATTGTAAAAGCGACATTACTAGTAACGGCTGTAGTCCAAATGGATTATGGGGGATTCGAGGGCACCGACCTCGCTATGCGAGCCCACCTCGAAGACCCCAGTGCCTCCGGCGGTTCCGTGCTCAAAGTTAGAGGGGGGATTCGGACGCCGCCTTTCGCGATGCGAAATTCCCCCGAAAACCCCAGAGCCTCCGGCGGTTCCGTGCTCAAGGATAGTTTCAAAACAGAAACAAACTTAGAAGATGCGTTGCATCCTACTCCTTTTTGTATTTGTCTTCCGTCAATTGTAAATAAATTTCCATTGCCGTCTGCCAAACACAAAAAAAGAAGAAGCCCTTCGACTTCTTCTTTTCGTTTGTTTCTGCTTTTGAAGCAATCCTTGCGGAAGAGGGGGGATTCGAACCCCCGGTACAGTTACCCGTACGACAGTTTAGCAAACTGTTGGTTTCAGCCACTCACCCACCCTTCCTCGGGAGAAAAAAGTGCAACTTTTTTCGACCGCACAAAAGTATGGATTCAATCCAAACTGCGCTCTCTTAACGAAAGCGACTGCAAAAGTACTGCTTTTTTTTGATATACGCAAATATTTTTGCTTTTTTTCGCGTTTTTTTTACATATTTGCGTTATAATAACGCGGATCACCCGTCACTTCCTCCCCTAAAAAGGCCGGTTTATCAAATTCTTCCTCCTCACTCCCCAACTCAATCTCCGCCATCACAAAACCCTCTAATCGACCATGGAACTCGTCCACTTCCCATACTCGGTTACAGGCGACAGGCGATAGGTTACAGGAGGCAGGGATGATCCAACGCGTCTTCTCTATCTTACCAGGGAGAGCCAACGCCATCAACTCCTTAGCATCACTGAGGCTGATCTCGCGTTCCCACTCAAAACGTGAGAAACCGACTTGGTTCTTAGCCGACTTAATCGTCAAGAAACCTTTGTCGTCCCAAATACGTACGCGGACCGTCTTGTCCGGGTCCTTGCATAAATAACCTTGCTCAATGGTGTGTTTCTCCGTCGCCATTGACTTATAACTCTCGTCCAAGACGAGGAACTTACGTTCTATTTCGATATTTTCACTCATATCACTGATGTTGGTCGCGGAGGAGATCGTTGACCGTCTTAACGGGATTGAAGGTCGAAACGGGTACCTGCACAAAGATCGTATTCCACTTGGCCATCGCTCCATTCCATAAGCCCGGCAATTCCAACGCCTTCAACTCTTTTCCGTCCTTACTCTTAGACGAGATGAAACCCGTCTTGGGATCTACATATTTCGGCAAATCAAAAGGCTTGCCCTCGTAATCCTTCACTGCACAGACGAGATCGACCGGATTGAAGTGCGTAGATTTCTCCATAAGCGACTTATCCTTAATCTGACTGCTCTCCAAAATCTGATAACTCTCGGTGCCGTTCTCGTCCCTTACGATGAAAGGACCGCCCCCGGGTTCGCCCGTGTTCTTAACCACACCGCAAACGCGGATAGGACGATTGAGACGCAACCTTTCCTGATCGCTAATCGTGGGGTCTTGCAAACGCTCAAAAGCTTTCTTTTGCTCCGTCACGAGTACACCAGCCAATACCTGCTTGTAGTGCACCATATCCTTCTTGAGGCGGTCGGGAACGACGTTATCGATATTCTTAATGAACACTATATCGGCATCTATCTGATTGAGGTTCTCAATGAGGGCACCGTGACCTCCGGGACGGAAGAACAGTTTGCCATCGGCCGTACGGAAGGGTGTGCCATCCGGATTGGCTGCTAGCGTATCCGTTGCGGGCGACTGCTCCGAGAAAGAGATGTCGAAACGGACATTGTATTTCTTTTCCAAGGCTTGCAGATGGTCGGCTATATGTTTTCTGAATAGCGGCAGGTGCTCGTGGCTAACGGTAAAATGGATGTTCACTACCCCATTGGATGCCGCGTACATAGCCCCCTCCACCATATGCTCTAACGCGGGCGTGCGTGCGCCATCGCGATATTTATGGAACAACAGCAGCCCCTTGGGCAACTTACCATAGTTCATATCCTCAAGCAAGAAACGCACGGCGTCTTGCCCCTCCTTGCCCTCCAACTCACTGCCGAAAGCAAAGCGGTCTTTGTTGGACAAGAACTCCTCAATAAAATCCGTTTTTTCGCCCGTTTCAAGGTACTCAAACAGGTTCTTAAACATACGGGAAGCGGCTCCCGAAGCGGGAACGAACTTAACGACCTTATGCCCCTCTTGGAGGTACGATTGCCAAGCCTTAACGTAGGTCTCTTGTTCCGCCTTGGAGGGGTTGATAATGCCTTTTTTGGTTGAAGCGGGAGCAACGATGTCAAGGTCAGGGAAACCGTTTACGAAGTTCTGCAACTGCTCTTGAGCTTTATTTAGACTAATGCCATGTTGCTCCAGTTGCGCCAAGTCTTGTTCGCTAAAATTCATGGTTATATGGATTAATTTGTTATTATTTTCAAAATTTGCTGCAAAGTTACACTTTTTTTTGCATATATCAAAATAAATTTGTATTTTTGCAGCTAGTTTTTCGTGGAGACGAAAACAAAATGGGGAAATAACAGCGGGTGGAGTGTACTTAATCTCTCACAGATTCCACAGATTGCACGGATGGTGGTGTTATAATTTATTATTACTTTTTATTTTTACTTTGTTTATGATAGTAAACTATCCTATCCAAACTAAAAACGAAAAAGCAGACGAAGGTTCTCGTCGGAGTTCGCTTGGTACGCAGACAAACCTACGGTTCGGCAGGTAGTACCCGCGACTCCTCCTCTCCCCACAAAGTGGTACTTTGCGGGGTTCCCAAAGGGTTCACCTTCGGCATTGATAGCTCAATGCTAATAATAAATTATTGAGGATAAATTACACAGATGTGGGTGTGGGGCGCGAGGTGAGAGGAAATTACACAGATGTGGCAGCAGCCGGAGTTTCGATATATCGAGAACGATAGTGAGCGATAGGAGAAACTAGGTATTCATAGGACGCTGCGCTGACTAGGGACGCTGCGCTAACTAGACGGACGAGGAGAAGCGAGAAACAAGTACGGTCAGCGACCGAAGGGCGCTATAGGAGCACAGACTGACTTCCGTAAAAATAGTAGTGTCCCCTCGTCGCAATTCGCTTGGTACGATGACAAACCTACGGTTCGGCATGTAGTACCCGCGATTGCTCCTCTCCCCAAAAAGCAGGCTTTTCGGGGACCCTAAAAAAGGGGCGTCGGTTTTCGAGGAAGTGCA
>JAZRWG010000045.1:0-22658 GCA_045599545.1 Paludibacteraceae bacterium
ATCTGACCCCGCAACAGAACGACACCAAACGTAAAAAGTACTGCCGCTTCAAGAAAGCCGGTATTCGTTACATCGACTACAAAGATCCTGAGTTCCTTAAAAAGTTCCTTAATGAGCAAGGTAAGATTCTGCCTCGCCGCATTACCGGTACTTCGTTGAAATTCCAACGCAAGGTAGCTCAAGCTGTTAAGAAAGCTCGTCATTTGGCATTACTGCCCTATGTAACCGATATGATGAAGTAAAGTTTAAAGTTTAATGTTTAAAGTTTAAAGAATTATGGAAGTTATATTGATTCAAGACGTAGCCAACTTAGGTTACAAAAACGATATCGTTAAGGTTAAAGATGGTTACGGACGTAACTATTTAATCCCTAACAAGTTTGCCATTATCGCCAACGATAGCAATAAGAAGCAATTGGCCGAGAACCTCAAACAACAATCCAAGAAACTGGCTCAGCTGTTAGCTGACGCTGAGGCTTTGGCTGCTAAGTTAGAGGCTACCGTTATTACCCTCAAGGCAAAAGCCAACGAGGATGGTAAGATTTTTGGTACTATCACCACCGCTCAAGTGAGCGAGGCTTTGAAAGAGGCCGGTTTCGAAGTTGATAAGAAGATTATCACCATTGAGGCTGTGAAGGAACTCGGTGAATATGTTGCTTATGCACGTTTGCACCGCGAAGTAAAAGCTGAAATTAAGTTGAACGTTGTAGCTGAACAAGCTGCTGAATAATTACTAGCATTATGAAAAAAGGAATTCATCCGGAGGACTACCGCGTAGTAGTTTTCAAAGATATGTCTGATGGTACTCAGTTCTTCAGCCGCTCTACCGCTGCTACGAAGGACAGTATTGAGATTGACGGTGTTACCTATCCGCTGATTAAGTTGGAGATTTCGAACACCTCTCACCCGTTCTATACCGGTAAGTCGAAACTCGTTGACACCGCCGGTCGCGTTGATAAGTTCTTATCACGCTACGGAGATCGTAAGAAAAAATAAGCACGGCTTATTTTTACAAAAAGGACAGGCTTGCGCCTGCCCTTTTTTGTAGTGGAAAGTACAGTGACTATTTTAGGCTGAGAGGCTGAGAGGCAGAAAGGCCGAGAGGTAGTGAAAGTAAAAGATTATGAAGGAATTATATATCGAATTTGGAAAGAAAATGGGAGTGGCGGTAGGCATCTTCGCTGCTGTGTTTGTTGGGCTCACGATTTTAGAACGCGTGTTCGGGCTGCACCTTATGGCGTGGGAGAATACCGCTTTTTGCGTGGGTTTCGCCGCCAGTATCATCGGTGTGGCCTATGTGCTCACCGTAACTAACCCCAAGAACTATGTAGGCTTCTATGGCGGCATCGTGATGGCCGCCCTGCTCGCCGTTCAGTTTTGGTTGAATAAGCAGTTCGACCTCGTGGTGCTCTATGTGGGTGTGTTTATTCCGTTCCTGATAAGGTCGATTGTGGTGTGGAAAAAAAGCAGAGAGGCAGAAGGGCGGAAAGGCGGAGAGGCGGAAGGCGAGTTGCAACCGGCGTGGTTACAAAGGAAGGCACTGATTGTGACGCTGCTTATCGCGTGCGCGATTATCGCGTGCGACTACGCGCTATGTACGCGCGTAATATATAAGGATATGTGGACGGATAATGTACTTATCAAACTGCTTAGTGCCGGACTCATCTGCTCCTCTACTCTTGCCAATTACTGGCTCATCTACAAAAAGATAGATGCTTGGATTTGGTGGGTCATATACGCCATGGTAGGCATCGTTTTCTACGCCGTACTCCCCGTGCCCAATATCTTCCTTATTGTACTCAATGTAGTTTTTCTCATCGTCAATGGCTCTGCACTGCTGGCGTGGATTAAAATAACCCCGAGAAATGTATAAGAAAAAGAAAAATGATACGACTCTGCGCGTGAACGCGAATAGCGAGTTACTACCCTTCCTGATGGAAAAGATGGGTGGTACACGCACTTCCCTCAAGAACCTACTGGGGCGACGCGTGGTTAATGTGAATGGTTCCGTTCAAACCCGTCATGACACGCCCCTTCATTTAGGCGACACAGTCACCATTGCTGCCGCCCGCGGGAATGCCGAACTGCACCACCCTAAACTGAAAGTGATATACGAGGATGACGACCTGATTGTAGTGGAGAAGAAACCGGGTCTGCTGACCGCTCCCGTGAGTAAGGCTTCGGCGGAGACGACAGCCCTATCTATCCTTAGGCAGTATATCCGTCACCAGGACCGCAAAGGTAAAGTGTATGTCGTTCATCGCCTTGACCGCGAGACGAGTGGTGTACTCGTTTTTGCCAAGAGTCAAGAATTACGCGAATACATGCGCACCTACTGGGCGGACCTCGTAAAAGACCGCTGCTATATCGCCGTAGCCGAAGGCGTTTTCGACAAACAGGAAGACACGATTACCTCTTGGTTCACGGAGGACAGCCGCAACGCGATGGTGTACTCTTCGCCCGTGGACGACGGCGGACAGAAAGCCGTGACGCACTATAAAGTGCTCAAAACGATGGGTGAATACAGTCTTGTGGAATTACATTTGGAGACGGGTCGGACCAATCAGATTCGTGTACACTTAGCCTCTATCGGGCACCCCGTTGTAGGCGACCGCAAATACGGTCACGGCAACGAAAACTCGCCCATCGACCGCTTAGCGCTACACGCGAAGGAGATTGCTTTTATTCATCCGGTAACGGAGAAAGTGGTGCGCTTCAATGCGCCTACTCCAAAACTGTTCCTAACGGTGAATAGACACGACCCCGATGGTAAATAACCAATTTACCATCCCTAAGGGTCTTGTAGTTGAAAGTGGAAAGTTTAAAGTTTAAAGACTCTACTCCCGTAGGATCGGGTTCGCCCTTCCCCCACTGCTTGGTGAGCCAAGCTACACGATTATGAATGAGGTTTAGTACCTCATTCTTTTTTTGCGTCTCGTTGGGGTTGCCGTAATTGGGCCAACGCTTGGCATCATTGGCGGCCGCAGCCGTAATTGACGAAGCGTACTCATTGAGCCATGCGTCAAAGTCTTTATATTCGTAATAGAGGAAATGTTTCCATGCCTTTACTACGGCAGCGTGGAAATTAGTATGACTATTCATTTGTCCCACCCAGTTTTGGGGAGCAAAGGGGAAACGCTCATAAATAAAAGCCTCACTCATATCAAAGAACGAGTTACCAAAATCCCACACGGGTCCCCAATACCACTTGGCATCCGTTCCCTTATCCTTGTAGAAATAGCACGAACCGTGATAACTCTCGCGATTACCCATCAACTCCTGCACGATATAGAACTTAGCCGCTGATTCTAAATCAACCTTATTATCAAATACCACATCGGAGCCATAGATAGCGTCATTGAGTGCCACAATAGCGTTATTGATATAATCCCACTGGGGTTGCGAAACCTCTTCGGGCGTGTGCAGAGTGACCCATAGTTGCGAACCGTTGCCTTCGGTTTTATGCACTTGGAGAGGTTCGTCCTCCCGGTAATTATCTATCTCTACGAGCCAACCGCCGGTGATCGAATCCGCATCCGTGCAGCCGTCCTCTTGCTCCACGATATTGACGCGGTCCTTATCCACGCGTATCTGTTCGGTCAAGAAATACAAACCTCGATAATCGCCGTTAAGCACCAGTTCCACCGCCTCGTGCTTGGGTGTCCAAGCCAGTCCCACCTGTTCGCTGAACCAGAACCCGCAGGGGTTCTTGAGAAAACCGTACGTATCATCGGCATGAGCCAATAAAGTCCAATGCTTGGACTTGGGCATCCCCATAAGTGCCGTCTTATTATCCAGTTTGAGGCGATAGGGTTTCTTATCAAAGTCCTTCCACGTATAGTTCCCGCGTCCCTTGATTTGCATCGTGTCCGGTTTTTGTTCCGAAGCGATGGACTTATATTGTTCCAACCCCATGTTATCCAGCCAATAGTAGGCCTTCAGATAATCGTCCTTGGACACGATGTCCGCCCTGCCCTTGGTATTGATATAGAGCACGGGCAGTGTACCGGAAAGTTGTGGTTTAGGGGTTGTTAGGGGTTGCCAGTTGCCTTGGCACCATTGGTCGCTATTATTAGGAACAAAGATCTGACCTGCGGGTATATCGTCGGTTCGCGTAGCGGTGCGTTGTTCGTTTCGCGTGTTAGCAATCTCATCCTTGAGGGTAGAGATGGCTTTGGAATAGGTGCCATCGGCAATAGCCGTTTCCGAGAAGAAATAGCGCTCGATATTATGGGTCTCCGACAGGGTTAACGAGAAGGTGGTATTCTTACTCCACCCTTGCACATCGGCCGCGATGGAGGGCATGGTCACTACATAAGAGGTGGACGAGGTGCCATAGACGAACTTAACCGTGCTATACTGTGTTTTGGAATTATCGTAGTAGATTGTGCCAGAGGGGATTGTGAGAGCATCGGCCAATGTACTGAAGCCCAGCAAAAGGGCTAAAAGAAAAGTCTTATTCATGGTTGGGGTCTAATAAATCGGGACGTCTTTGTTGGGTATGTTCTACGCATTGGTCATAAAACCAATCGGCTATTTTTGCTTCATTGCCGGAAATGAGTATATCCGGAACCTTCCAACCCTTGTATTCGGCAGGACGGGTATAAACGCCGGCTTCGAGTAGTCCATCTTGAAAGGAGTCATTGAGGGCCGATTCCACATCACCTAATGCCCCGGGCAGCAGCCGTACGATAGCATCGGTCATAATAGCCGCGGGCATCTCACCGCCGGTGAGCACATAGTCTCCAATGGTATATTCCTTAGTGATAAGGTGGTCGCGCACGCGTTGATCAACCCCTTTATAGTGACCGCACAAGATGATGATGTTTTGTTTGAGAGACAGGTTATTGGCGGCTTTTTGGTCGAAGCGTTCACCATCGGGGGCGGTGAAAATAATCTCGTCATAGTCACGCTCCGCTTTGAGGGCTGCGATGCAGCGGTCGATGGGTTCGATTTGGAGTACCATGCCCGCGCCGAAACCGAAGGCATAGTCGTCCACCTTGCGGTGCTTATTAAGGGTGTAATCGCGCAAGTTATGAACATAAATCTCCACGAGGCCTTTGGATTTGGCCCTTTCTATAATCGAATGGTTGAGGGGCGACTCAAGCAGTTCGGGACAGCAAGTGATGATATCTATTCGCATTAGTTGATTGTTTATTAGTATTTCACGGGACGGGGTCGTAACCTGAGCCGCCCCATGGATTGCAACGCAGAATGCGCTTTATGCCTAACCAGCCTCCTTTAAATATACCGTATTTCATCACCGCCTGAACCATATACTGGCTGCACGTAGGTGTGTATCGGCAGGAGGGCGGCGTCAAAGGCGAGATGCAGTAGCGGTAAAAATAAACCGGCAGCAAAAAGAGTTTCCGTATGATTGTTTTACAAGTTTCCAAGTTTTGCATTCGCCTTTATTAGGGCCTTTTCAATTACAACAAACGATTGGATATCTTTATCCATATAATAAATAGCCAAACGGTATTTTCCTTCCGCCTTATGCAACCGATAAGCTTCGCGGATGCGGCGACGAATTAGGTTACGATCCACGGCTTGCTTAAACAGATGTTTGGGTGCCCAAATGAGTACCTGCGTATTCTCCTCTGTAGGCATATACACGAAGCGCAGCGGCCAAACGACGAAGCGTTTGCCTTGCTCTTGGAGTTCAGCAATCGCTTTATCGGAGCATAGTTTCTCTATTTTAGGGAACTTAGGCATCCTGGTTTTCCAAATACTTATCAATGGCCGCCGTGATGGATGGGCACTGCGGAGTAGGTGCTACAATATCGGGTTCTATTCCTAAGGCACGAAGTGCCGCTTGGGTTTTCTCCCCAAAGCAAGCAAAAGTATAATCCCCCGCCTTGATTTTAGGGAAGGAACGCTTGATTGCCTCCACACCGGTGGGAGTAAAGAGTACCACCATATCGTAATCAAAAAGTGTCTTCTTGGGCCAAACAACAGGCACAGATCGGTACATAACCACTGGGGTGATGGTGATATTATGTTCGGCGAACATACGAATAATATCCTCACTCTTATTCTCGTTAGTAACGATGATATATTTCTCGGAAGGACGGCGATTCATTGCAGGAAGAAGATCCTCGAACTTATTATTCTCGCTAAAGAAAACCTTGCGCTTACGATACTGGATATACTTTTGCAAGTAATTGCCCACCGCCTCCGAGATACAGTAATAATGCATTGTATCTGGAATGGTGATGCGCATTTCCTCCGCTAGGCGGAAATACTGGTCAATGGCCATGCGCGAGTTGAACAGCACCGCCGTATAATCCAGTGGATGGATACGTTGCAGTCTAAACTCGTGCACATCCAATCCCTCAATGGCCATGAGCGGATGAAAATCACAAGTTACATCATAACGCGAACTCAGTTCTGCATACGGATTATGCTCCGACTGCGGACGGGATTGAGATACCAAAATCTTTTTTATCATAATACCCTAATTAAAAAAAACAAAACAACTAAGGAACCCACCTCTACAACGCTCCAATAGAGCATCAGACCGAGAAATGTTTTCCAATCATGAACAAAACACCGGAAGTGTTTGAAGCCAATCATAACGAGCCATAGCCCCACAATCATAACCATCGCAATGCGCCACACCCAAAGGGATGGAGACCACATCGCCCCAAGGTTAATCACAAACAGCACCACCGTGAGGCAGAGGCTAAGGCACATCATAAAACCAGCCGGAAAACTGAAATGCTTGAGTTTACCCACCCAAGCGATCCCTTCCCGAAGGCCCCAACGAAGCAGATACCACGCTAATACACAAAGCGCGATTAACAGATACCGTGAGAAGCGAAAACTCAACCCGTTATCCATCGCTATCATCCAACTCATAGAGGCCGAGAAGAGACAAAACAAACGCAGTTCAATTGAGCTGACGCCCACCACCGCAGCATCGTTATAGACGCGATCGGTGCGTTTAAAAGCCATCTCGAATGCTGTTCGCATCAAACGCGGCTGATGGATGTTGGCCATCACAAAAAGGAACAACATAAAGAGCATCATCCACATCACCCAAGGTGTGGTAGACAGCGATTGAATATGTTCGATAGCGGTCATTGTGGCTGTAAAACAAACAGTTTATCTCCTCGGCGCAATACGCGATCGGTCTTAATGGCAAAATAAGCCCCTTTGCGAATCGTTTCTTGTGCCTGACATTGACTATTATGCATGTCGTGCGCCGTTAGTTCATACGCTCCGGTGGTAGCTCCGGTGACGAGCAACTCGTCCCCCTCTGAGATTGATTCCACCGCCTCAATAAAGAACTCTGCCACGCCTATATGGTTGAAATAATTGGTACACTTACCGGCATAGACTTGCTTGACGGTAGCGCGCGAACCATACTCGTGGGTCCATTCGCCCAATCGCTGACCTTGATAGTAACCATCCCAGAACCCGCGATTAAAAACTTTTGCCAACCTCGCGTTCCACTCCTCTATCCTTTTTCCTATTTCCTCCTTCTCATACTCCCCTTTCTTCCACGCCTCTACGGCTTCGCGGTAGCAAGATACAACGGTTTTTACGTATTGAGGTCCGCGAGCGCGACCCTCAATCTTGAGCACCCGCACACCGGCATCCAGCAATTTATTGAGGAAATGAATCGTCTTGAGGTCCTTGGGCGACATGATATATTGGTTATCCACCTCCAGTTCGAGGTCAGATTCCTTGTCCTTCACAAGATACCCTCGGCGGCACACTTGCATGCACGCACCGCGATTGGCACTGAACCCAAGATTATTGAGGCTTAGATAGCACTTACCTGAAACGGCCATACAAAGTGCTCCGTGGCAGAACATCTCAATGCGAATGAGTTCGCCCTTGGGTCCGACGATATGTTGATCTTGGATATCCTTATAGATAGACGCTACTTGGTCGATATTAAGTTCGCGCGCGAGCACCACCACATCCGCAAACTGCGCATAAAAACGCAATGCCTCGGTGTTGGATATATTAAGTTGGGTGCTCAGATGTACCTCCACCCCCACCTGATTGGCATACTGCATCACGGCTATGTCACACGCAATGATAGCGTCCAATCCCGCTTGCTTCGCATTATCCACTATCTGACGCATCAGCGGCAGGTCTTCGGGATACATGACGGTGTTAAGCGTGAGGTAAGTCTTTACCCCCGCTTGACGACAGGTAGCTACTATTTGATGGAGGTCTGCCGTGGTGAAGTTGGCACTTGAGCGCGAGCGCATGTTGAGGTGCTCGATGCCGAAATACACCGATGTTGCCCCAGCTTCAATGGCCGCCGCCAAACTTTCCCAGCACCCGACCGGCGCCATGATCTCGATTTGACTTGTCATCTTTAAACTTATTAAACTCTAAACTACTCTAAACTCTAAACTCTCCACTCTAAACTTATAGGAATAATTCGGCTATTTGGACCGCATTGAGGGCGGCTCCCTTGCGTATCTGATCACTCACCGTCCAAAGGGTCAGACCCGTAGGACGAGTATAATCCTGCCGTATACGACCCACATACACATCGTCCTTTCCGCTCAAGAAGAGGGGCATAGGATAGGTCTTGGTGGCGGGATCGTCCATGAGTTGACAACCAGACATGGATTGAATGGCTTGCTTGACTTGCTCGACGGACAAAGGTTGTTCGGTTTCCAACCACACCGCCTCTGAGTGGCAACGCAACGAAGAAACGCGCACGCAAGTAGCACTAACCGTGACATCCGAATGCAGGATTTTACGCGTCTCGTTATGCATCTTCATCTCCTCCCGCGTATAGTCATTATCCATAAACACATCAATATGCGGAATGAGGTTATAAGCTAACTGGTAGGCGAACTTACTTACCGTTGGCTCCTCCCCGTTCACGAGTTGCTTATACTGGTTTTCCAATTCCAACATCGCTTGGGCCCCTGCCCCACTCGCCGCCTGATAGGTAGCCACATGAATGCGGCGAATATGACTTAGTTTCTCTATCGCGGCTAAAGGCATGAGCATAACGATAGTGGAACAATTGGGAACGGCAATGATATTGCGGGGGTGGTTAAACGCGTCTTTCCCATTTATCTCAGGAATGACCAACGGCACGTCCTCATCCATGCGGAAAGCGGACGAGTTATCAATCATCAAGCAGCCAAAACGCGTAATATCCTCAGCATACTCCTTGCTCACCGAACCGCCTGCCGAGACAAAGGCTATATCGATGCCCTTAAAGTCATCTCCGTGACGCAGTTGCTCCACCACAATCTCCTTCCCCGCAAAAGTATAACTTGTTCCTGCACTACGCTCGGAACCAAAAAGGCGAAGACTCGTCACAGGAAAGTGACGCTCAGAAAGGACCTTTAATAATTCTTGTCCAACAGCGCCGGAGGCACCGACAATGGCGATGGTCATCTTATAGTTTAAAGTTGAAAGTTTATAGTTTAAAGTTCATATTTTTTGAAGACCAAGCACGCATTATGACCGCCAAAACCAAAGGTGTTGGAGATAGCGTAGGTCATATCGCGCTGTTGGGCCTTATTGAAGGTAAAATTGATACGATAATCAATATTCTCGTCCTCATCCCCCTCCTCGTGGTTGATGGTAGGAGGTACGATGCTATTCTTGAGTGCTAAGATACAAGCCATCGCCTCCACGGCTCCCGCAGCACCAATCATATGACCCGTCATGGACTTGGTGGAATCGAGGTTCATCTTATACACATGTTCGCCAAAGACTTGACCGATAGCCTTGAGTTCTGCCAAATCGCCAATCGGTGTGGACGTTCCGTGGGTGTTGATATAATCCACTTGCTGAGGTTTAAGACCGGCATCCTCGAGCGCCAAGTGCATCACTTGCGCCGCCCCCGTTCCTTCCGGATCGGGAGCCGTCATATGGTAAGCATCCGAGTTGATGGCTGCACCCACAATCTCTCCGTATATCTTGGCTCCTCGCGCTTTGGCGTGTTCCAATTCCTCCAGTACCAAGGTCACAGACCCTTCGCCCAGCACGAATCCGTCCCGCGATTTAGAGAAGGGGCGGGAAGCCGTTTGAGGACTATCATTACGGGTCGAAATAGCATGCAAGGAGTTGAAACCACCAATACCCGAATAGGTAATATCTGCATCGGCACCGCCGGTGACGATAATGTCGGCTTTTCCTAAACGGATATAATCAAACGCTTGCGCAATAGCATGCGAAGCGGACGAACAAGCGGTAGTAACCGTGAACGAGGGTCCCTTTAAACCAAAGAAAAGGGATATCCAACCGGCACCCATGGACACTAATGCTTTCGGGATATAGAAAGGACTGAACCGCGGAGTTCCGTCCCCTGCGATAAAATCGCCGAATCCTTGCTCAAGGTTAATGAGTCCACCCATACCCGACCCCCAAATAACGCCCATGCGGGTACTATCCTCCTTATCGCGATCAAAAGCGGCATCACGCATTGCCTCATCCGTAGAGCATACGGAGAGCTGGTGATAACGCTCCAGTTTACGCAATTCCTTAACATCCGTTATCACTTGAGAAGGGTCCCAATTCTTAACCTCACACGCAAACTTTGTTTTAAACTGACTGCAGTCAAAAGCCGTAATTGGAGCAGCTCCGCTCTTACCGGCAACCAAACCGGACCACGTGGACTGCACATCATTACCTATGGGCGTAATCGCTCCCAAACCGGTAATCACTACTCGTTTAAGTTCCATATTCAATATATTATATATGCGCGCTCAACGCGCTCTCGCGCTCTCGCGCGCGACAAAAGCACGAGTTTACAGTACTCCCGTAAACTCGCACATAAAGATAGTAAAATAAATTTATTTTACGGCTTTCTCAATATAAGCAATCACGTCACCTACGGTAACGATCTTTTGCGTATCCTCGTCCGGAATGGTGATGTTAAACTCCTTCTCAAACTCCATAATCAACTCCACCGTATCCAAGGAATCAGCATTCAGGTCAGCCGAAAAACTTGCCTCGTTGGTAACTTGTGATGCATCCACACCCAATTTATCCACAATAATAGCTTTAACTTTAGATTCAATCTCTGCCATAACAGTAAAAATTATAGTTGGTTAAACATAAAAAATAAGCATCTTTTAAGGGGTACTTCCCAAATTCGCTGCAAAATTACTAAAAATTTTTCAATTATCCAAATTTTAATACTATTTTTCCTATTCTTATGCCCGATTTTCCTGATTGAACGAGCGGAATATTGATTTTATTTGGATTTATAACCCTAAAATCATCATATATCTCGTGGGTATGTCCTCCGATAACGAGGTCGATATGATTCACCGTTTGAATCAGTTCCATATCGCTCGCATCTCCCTCGTAAGGAGGTTTCGTTCCTTGGTGAGAAAGACAGATAATCAGGTCGCAATGCTTCCTTATTTTCAATTCTTCCGCTATGCGTTGCGCTGTTTCGTACGGCGGTAGGTAAGTCAGGGGTGCAAAACGCTCCGTATCAATCAATCCATCCGGCGCACAACCGATTCCAAAAATCCCAATCTTGATACCCTTGCGACGCAAGATAACATAGGGCTGAACAAGTCCTTCCAACGCTGAACCTTGTACATCATAATTCGCACAAACGACCTTAAAGCGAGCCTGCTTCAAGATTGCAGCCAGAGAGTCTACTCCATTATCAAATTCGTGATTGCCTAAGCAAACTACATCATATTCCATCCGATTGAGGGCATCTACCTCCACGCGACCATGAAAGAGATTAAAGAACGGAGAACCCTGACAAAAATCACCGGCATCTAAGAGTATTAGGTCGGGATCCAAAGTCCGCTCCTGAGCGATATAACCCATACGACGAGCATAACCACCCTGACCATTATCCTTTGGGAGCACCTGCGAATGGGTGTCATTGGTATGCAGAATGGTGAGCGTAGTGGGCTGCTTAGAGCAAGCCATCAAACAGAGCGTCACGAGTAGGGAAAAGAGTTGCTTCATAGGCTGATATCTATAATGGTGAGCACCGTTTTGCCGTTCGGTGTAAGACGATAAGAAGGTAAAGCAATAAGTCTCTCCACGAGATCACGCATCTGGTCGTCCGTGAGAGTTGTTCCCACCTCAATGGCCGTATCTTGCGCCAAACTCAAGGCAATAGGATGAATGAATCCCGACTGAACCGAGGCCCCACTCTCGCGCACTGAATAGATAATATCTTGCAACGCCTTGATGGGATTCGTTTGACCCAATAACGCCGGCACACCGGCTATGGAATAGGCCGTTGGGCTGATTTCGGTGATATCAAATCCCAAATCCTGTAAGGGCTCTAAAATAGAGTTTAAGATCAGTTTATCGTCCTGCGTTACATCCAAAGTCTCAGG
This sequence comes from Paludibacteraceae bacterium, assembly GCA_045599545.1. GTDB lineage: Bacteria > Bacteroidota > Bacteroidia > Bacteroidales > Paludibacteraceae > Colicola. The sequence goes on from JAZRWG010000045.1 coordinate 12,311, forward strand.
GAACAAGAGTTGCTGAGACGAGTGCGAAGGATGGTTGAGCAACGATGTATACTGGTTATACAATATATTAACATGTGCCCGATGCTGATGGATAGCCATCAAGCCTAACGGAGATGGACATAGGATATATTTCTGCTGGTATTGATATGGTTTCCAACCATCGGGTAATAGGGACGGCAGAATCACCTCTGGTAATTCTGCGTCCGAGTGGAGAGTGGAAAGTGGAGAGTTTAGAGTAGGTGCCGAAGCATATAAGGTTTCCCATTTAGAGGGAACCTTATTGGGGCGGAAGGGGTTATAATTTTGGTCTGCCACCCACTGAGGTTGTGCCGCGTGGGCACTACCCACAGGCATTTCAATTTCCCCCTCCCGATTAAAATCGATGGAGGGCGTGATATTAAACTTACCTAACGACTCGCGCACCACCGCCATGAGGATTTGGAAGATGAGTTGCTCGTCAGCAAACTTGATTTCCGTCTTCGTCGGATGCACATTGACATCAATCGCATCCGGTGCAATATCGAAATAAAGGAAGTAGGACGGAGCATCCTCCCCCACCAACATGCCCGAATAGGCATTCATCACCGCCTTATGGAAATAGGGATGACGCATATAACGGCCATTGACAAAGAAATACTGCTGCGCATTCTTGGAGGCAAATTCGGGTTTACCTATGAAGCCCTGAATTGATACTAATTCGGTTTGCGAACGAACCTCCACGAATTGGGCGGTATAGGGATTCTTTCCCTTACTACCAAAGATAGCCTCCAAGCGTTGCTTGGTAGTGCCAATCTCCAACGAGTGCAAGATTTCATCATTATGAGCGAGCGTGAACTGCACCTGAGGATGAACGAGAACGATGCGATAAAACTCTGTAAGGATATTTCTAAGTTCCGTAGCATCCGATTTAAGGAACTTACGCCGCGCCGGAACATTAAAGAACAAGTTCTTGATACTGATGGATGTTCCTTTAGCACAATCGCAAGAAGTTTGGCTAATCACATTCGACCCCTCTATCTCAAGGCGCGTGCCCACCTCCTCGTCCTCAAGACGCGAGGTCAGTTCCACTTGCGCCACCGCTGCCATCGAAGGCAACGCCTCACCGCGGAAGCCCATAGTACGAAGCGTAAAGAGGTCTTGAGCACTCTGAATCTTTGATGTAGCATGCCTCTCGAACGCCATTCGAGCGTCCGTATCCGACATACCTTTGCCGTTGTCTATTACCTGCAAGAGCGTACGACCCGCATCGCGAATGAGGATTTCAATGCGCGTAGCACCCGCATCGAGACTATTCTCCACCAACTCCTTTAAGCAAGAAGCCGGACGCTGAATAACCTCTCCCGCAGCGATTTGATTCGCCACGCTATCCGGTAAAAGACGAATACAATCCATTAACTAAGGAAATAATACAAAAGAACAGCCACCAACAGCAATCCAACCCAGATGAGTAGCATGGACTTGCGTTTGCGATTCTGTTCCGTTTTATACTTCTCGTATTCTTCACGAAAAGACCCGTGATGAAGACGCGCAAGTTTTTCCTTGCGCGCCTCCTTTTCTTCATCATAGTAAATGGGGCGATAGTCCCACTCACGGGGTTTATTTACTTTCGGAAATAAAACCGACATTATTACTTAACAATTGCTTGGAAGTCAGGATCCTCAGCAAACTTAGCGAACTCAATATCGTTAGCTGCTTTAACCTTCATTTCCGCGTCACGCTCAATAGCCAAACGGATGTTAGTATAAACGGTCTCACGGTCGTTCGTGCGAGCACCTACGATAGCCATCAAGTAAGCCGTGGTAGCATTAGGCTCCTTCACAGAAGCCAACGTTTGACGAGCAGCAGCATAATCCTCGTTCAAGATTTGTTGAACAGCGGCATTATTGGTAGCTTTTTTACCATAAGCAACGGTAGCCGCCTTATAATCACCCTTCATGGTATACAACGTACCTAAAGCAGCATTCAGGTCAGCGGACGTACCGGCAGCCTTACCCAGTTCAACCTCTGCCTTATTGAGGTCACCTTGCGCCATAGCGCAAACACCGGCATTGTAATGAACGTCCGGGTCATTAGCATTCAAAGCAAGCGCATTGCCATAGCACTTAGCTGCCTCGTCCAAGTTACCTTGCTCGAAGTAAATCATACCCTCATTATTATAGGCACGATAGTCGTTGTAAAGTTCAATCACTTTTTGGTAAATAGCCATTTTCTCAGCATTATCCTCAACCAAGGTAGCAGCATAGAGAAGCTCCTCAACGTTAAGTTGAGCGGGATCCTCTTTAGCAAGAGCTAAAATCTCCTCGTCACTTTTACCGATAAGATCGGTGGTCAAGATCAAACGGCTGCGACGCAGAGCGGGCAGAATCTCGTCAGCAATGGTCTTGTAGACATTGCTCAGGTTCTTAATTTGCATCTCGCGCTCTTCGGGGTCGGTATACATGCTCAGCACGCGCAGAACAAGAGCCTTGTCTTGAATATTGCTAGCCTCAACAGCCTTTTGGAAACCTTCCCAGTCTTCCGCCGTAACGGAGGCTTCGATATCAGCTTTCACTTTGTCCTTCTTCATTTGTTGCTTCAAGAACTTTTGAGCAACGGCTTGACGCTCATTAGCCAACTTGGTGTTGAGGTCCAAACCACCTTCGGGAGAAGCGTAACCGCTAACTTCCAATTTATTGATGGCTTTTTTCTCGTTCGTACCGGCATCCTTAATGGCTGCCGTAAGAGCCTTAACCTCTTTACTATTCTTCTCCGATTGACGGAGGTTCGCTTGCTGGATGAGGAACTTGATGTCGGCTTCCTGCATTTCTTGGATAATACGTTGGAACTTGTCTGCCGTAACAGCGGGTTTATTCTCCTTGGGCTCAGCGAGCTTTTGGGTCACAATAACACCGTCAGCAATCTTCAAATCAGGAACTTCCGTTTCCTTCTTACCTACTTTCGCCGTAAAGCGCAAATAAAGTTCAGACTTTGCCATTTCGGGAACAAATTCGAACGTGCACGATTGACTATACGAACCTCCCTCTTTGTAGCTAACGATAACACCATTCTCCTTCACTTTCTCTCCAACATAGGTAACTGTCTCGCCGACAACCTCTTGACCATTGAACTTAAGCACCGGAGTTACGGTCAGGATGCCCTTACGCTCAAATTTCTTAACAGGGAAAGTACCGGCGATGTCGGCACTAACTTGATTACCCACCACTTTCAAAGGACTGGGATTAACGGAGATCTCCTCAGGCTGAGGAAGTGTGTTACCACACGCGGTCAACATTGCTATTGCAACGATAGACGCAAAAAGTTGAATTTTCTTCATAACAAAAATGATTAAATGATTATTTTAGTTAGTTTTGGATTGCCTACAACAATTCAGGCTGCAAAATTACTACTTTTTTTTCAAATATGCAAGCATCTTGTCATTTTTTTTACATTTTTCTCAAAAAATGCGGAAAATATTTGTATATTTCAATAAAAATGCGTAATTTTGCATGCTCAAATGTGTGAATATGCATAGCATTCGTGTTTGGATAGGAATGATAGGTTTCGCTTCGGCACTCGCAGTGTTCGCGGGTTGCGGTCCGCGCAAACCCACTACAGCCGAACTTAGGCGTCAAAAGGCGGAGCAAGATAGTTTGGCACTCTTTGCCCAACAAAAATCGCTGGCGTACTATCAGGCGGCGCGTGATTCGTTGCTTCCCGTAGCGCAAGTGCTTCTTAAGAAGAACTTTGTGTACGAGAAAGACGAACGCTACGAGGACCATGGGCATTATGTTCATCGTCTGTTGCGCACAGCCTCCAATTCGGGTCGGTGCTACATTCAGACCTATGCCACCGATGACTATCACTTGCAAGTGAAGGTGTATCGGGTGGGGTCAAAACCCATCTATCCGCAAACACTCCTCCTCTCAGCGGGAGAGGTACACACCCGTCAAACGGGGGCAGGACATAGTTTTGAGGCCGAAGGGTGGCACGAGATGCTGACCCTGAGCGATACTGCCGCCTTGGAGGCCTTGCGCTTCTTAGACGGGTACCAACAGGAGCGCGTGCTGGCTTGTTTAGAGGGAACACTGGGAAACTACAAGTTTTACTTATCCGATCGGGACAAGCAGGCCCTTATGGAAACCTATGCCTTAGGGCAAGTGATGCATGACATCCACCAATTGGAATTACAAATTTATCAAACGAATATAGAAATTGACAAATATGAACATCGAATCCATCACCGCTCGTAAGCTCTTGCAGCTGAAGGCGTTTACCATTCAAATTGAGCACCCTATTCGTTGGGCTAATGGTTGGAAAGCGCCGGTCTACTTGGATGACCGTAAGATACTCAGCTATACCCAAGCGCGCGCTTTCTTCAAAGTAGAGTTAAGTCGACTGGTTGCCGAGAATTTTCCCGATATTGATATGGTGGCGGGTATCGCTTCCACAGCCATTGCTCACGGCGTGATTGTGGCCGAACAATTAGGGCTTCCTTTTGTCTATGTACACCCCACCCCGAAGGATCACGGATTGGAGAATCAGATTGAGGGAGACTTGCGCCCAAGGCAAAAAGTACTCATCGTGGAAAACCAAGTCAACACCGGTGTGAATCTCATGAAGGTGATTGAAGCCATTCGCAATAACGGATGCTCGGTAGTGGGTGTGGTAACGATCTTTAACTTCGAGTTCCCTTCGGCTCAAAAGAAACTCAACGTAGCCGGCGTGCCCATTTTTGCCCTCAGTAACTTCCACGCTTTTATTGAGCAGCTCAAGGAGGATAGGCAGGGAACACCGGAAGTGATTGACTCCCTTGAGGCGTGGTATATGAATCCTAAAAAATGGAAACCATGAGCGAAAGTAAATACGAAAGTAAAATAACCTCCGTTCCCGCTCCCGTAGAAGCGGTGTATAAAGGTCTTAGTAACTTCAAGAATCTGGAGCGGGTCAAAGACCTCATTCCACAAGACAAAGTGCAAGAGTTGGAGATCGAAGAGGACTCGCTGCGCATGAAAGTAGATGGGTTGGGGCAGAAGATTGTAATCAACATTGAGGAGCGCAAGTTAAATGACACCATTAAGTTCGGTGCCCAAAACATTCCCCTCACCATGAATTTCTGGATTCAACTCAAGGGAGTGAGCGACAATGACACCCGCATGAAGCTGACCCTTAAAGCGGATATCCCTATGGTGTTCAAGATGATGCTTGACAAAAAAATACAACAAGGCATTGACGACGCCGCTACGATGATCGCCCAAATGCCCTTTCAACAATGGACTTCTAACCTTTAAAACTAAAACTATATGACCAAACCTCACATTCATCGCGAAGGACGCAATAGTATTATTGGCCTCGTGCTCCTACTATTCGTTGTTAATGTACTGGTCTTTTTAGGCGTACATTATTGGCATAACAGCCCTTACTGGAGTCTTATTTTTGCACTTTCGCTGGTTATCACGGCATCGCTGCTTGTTTTTGTTACCTATTTCTTCCGCAGCCCGGAGCGCATCATAGAAGTCGAAGACCCCGACTTCCTCATCGCGCCTGCGGATGGGCGCGTAGTAGTTATTGAGCCCGTACACGAGGACGAATTCTTCCATGAAGAGCGGTTGCAAGTCAGTATATTCATGTCCCCCCTTAATGTGCATGCCAATTGGTATCCCATCGAAGGGAAGATTCTTGTTTCCGAGCACCAAAAAGGAAGACATAGAGGGGCATGGTTACCCAAGTCCTCTACCGAGAACGAGCGTTCATTAGTGGTCATCGAGACCCCCTCTAAGCAGCGCATTGCCGTAAGACAAGTGGCCGGAGCGATGGCACGCCGCATTGTGACGTATGCCAAAGCCGGTAAACATGCACAACGCAACACGCATATGGGATTTATTAAATTAGGTTCCCGTGTGGATCTATATTTGCCCCTCAACACCGAACTATTCGTAGAAATAGGAGAGGCCGTACGAGGCAACGAGACCATTATCGGTCGCCTCAATCCCTAACCACTAAGCACTAACCACTAAACACTAAACACATGGACTTCAACGAATTATTCAACGCTTACAACTGCCATCTAAGTGATGACGAAGTAAAGAACACCGTGGCTACTATCCTCAAGGATGAGTTTGACAGTAATAACAATATAGACGTTTGGAAGCAATGCCTCCATCAGATTGATTTGACCACCCTCAACGGCGATGACACCACCGCCAAGGTAGTGAAGATGGCGCAAAAAGTGAATGAGTTCGGGAAACATTTTCCCGGCATTCCGAATGTAGCCGCCATGTGCGTTTATCCGGCACTGGTAGAAACGGCAAAGAAGACGCTGACCGAACCCCTCGGTATTGCCGCCGTGGCAGCAGGTTTCCCTGCTTCGCAGACCTTCATTGAGGTTAAAGTAGCCGAATCTGCACTCGCCGTCAAAGCAGGTGCCACAGAGATTGACATTGTTATCTCGCAAGGTAAGTTCCTGGAGGGCAACTACCAAGAGGTCTATGACGAGATAGCGGAAATAAAGGCGGCCATCGCTCCCGCGCACCTCAAGGTGATTTTGGAGACAGGTGCCCTCAAAACAGCCGAGAATATCTATAAGGCTTCGCTTATTGCCATGGCGGCGGGGGCTGATTTTATCAAGACCTCTACGGGTAAGATTGCCGTTAACGCCACCCCCGAGGCCACCTATGTGATGTGCTGCGCCATTCGCGATTGGCACGAGGCTACGGGACAAAAAGTAAACTTCAAACCTGCCGGAGGCGTTTCCACTACCGACGAGGCCGTGCAACATTACACGATTGTTAAGCATGTATTGGGTAAGGACTGGCTCAATAACCAATCCTTCCGTTTCGGTGCCAGTCGCTTGGCCAATAACCTACTCACCTCCATCGTAGGTACGGAAACAAAATACTTCTAACCCACCCTACTCCTCTACTCCTCTACTCCTCTACTCCTCTACTCCCCTACCCCTATGAATAAGATCATATCGAAAAAATATTTCTCCGAGAACGTGGCGCAAATCGAAGTGGAAGCTCCGTTGATTGCGGCGTCTCGTCGTGCCGGACACTTTGTGATTATCCGCGTGGACGATCACTCCGAGCGCATGCCGCTCACTATCTCGGCAGCGGACACAACGAAAGGAACCATCACCCTCGTTGTTCAACGCATCGGCGTTAGTTCGGCTAAACTGATGGCACTCAACGAGGGCGATTGTATCCACGATATAGTCGGTCCGCTGGGTCGTGCTACCCGAATTGAGAAATTCGGAACCGTGGTCTGCGCTTGCGGAGGGGTAGGAGCAGCTCCGATGCTTCCCATTGCCGAAGCCTTAAAGAAAGCCGGTAACCGCGTGATTACCATTTTGGCAGCGCGTACGGCCAACCTTATTATCCTCCAAGAAGAATTGAGTCGGTTCTCGGACGAGGTGATCATCATGACCGATGACGGTTCGGCGGGTACGCAAGGATTGGTGACTGCCGGGATTGAGGCGGTCGTTGCCCGCGAGAAGGTGGATAAGTGCATTACCATCGGTCCGGCGATAATGATGAAGTTTGTGGCTTTGACCACGAAGAAATACAACATCCCCACGGAGGCAAGTCTAAACACCATCATGGTGGACGGAACAGGTATGTGCGGTGCCTGCCGCGTGACGGTAGGAGGCAAGACACGTTTCGTGTGCGTAGATGGTCCGGAGTTTGATGCCCATGCAGTGGATTTTGACGAGATGCTCTCGCGTCTTCGTTCCTATAAACCCGAAGAGGCGGCTGCTTACGAGGCGTATCAAGCGTCCGTTCGTCCCCTCACGGCCAAGGAGCGTGCCGCTCTGCCACGCGTCAAGATGAATGAGGTGGCACCCACAGTGCGCGTTCAGTCGCTTCACACGGAAGTCAATCAAGGACTGACCCTTCAGCAAGCCATGCAGGAGAGTAAGCGTTGCTTGAACTGCAAGAATGCCGGATGTATTCAAGGTTGTCCGGTGGGAATCAATATTCCGGCTTTCATTCACGAAGTAAGCGAGGGCAATATCCTCGGTGCCGCAGATATCATCAAGGAATCTTCTTCGCTGCCGAGTGTATGCGGTCGCGTCTGTCCGCAAGAGAAACAATGCGAGGCGCAGTGTATCCATCTCAAGATGAACCACGAACCGGTAGCCATCGGTTACCTTGAGCGCTTCGTAGCGGATTATAGTGCAGGCAACAGGCAACAGGCGACAGGCGATAGGTCTTTAAACTCCACCGCAATAAAAATTGCGGTGGTCGGCAGTGGTCCTGCGGGTTTGAGTTTTGCCGGCGATATGGTCAAATGGGGCTATGATGTCACTGTTTTTGAAGCCCTTCACGAGATTGGCGGTGTACTCAAATACGGTATTCCCGAGTTCCGTCTGCCCAATCGTATTGTGGATCGCGAGATTGAGGCACTGCAAGGTTTAGGCGTTCACTTTGAGAAGGACACGATCATCGGTAAGACGATTACCATAGACGAATTACAAAAACAAGGATATAAGGGTATCTTCGTGGGTTCGGGAGCCGGTCTGCCCCGCTTTATGGGTATCCCTGGCGAGAACCTGAACGGCGTACTCTCGTGCAACGAATACCTTACGCGCGTCAATCTCATGGACGCTTCTTCCGATAGTACCGACACGCCCCTACTCTACGGTAAGAACGTAGCCGTGATTGGAGGTGGCAACACCGCCATGGATGCCGTTCGTACCGCCAAGCGATTGGGCGCAGAACGCGCTATCATCGTTTATCGCCGCAGTGAGGACGAGATGCCCGCCCGAATAGAGGAGGTGCGCCACGCCAAAGAGGAGGGTATTGAGTTCATGACCCTCCATAACCCGATAGAGTACCACGCCGATGAGAACGGTCGAGTACAGGAGGCGGTCCTCCAAGTGATGACACTTGGCGAACCCGACGAGTCGGGTCGTCGCAGTCCTGTGCCGGTAGAGGGTAAGACGGTGACTATTCCCGTCGATTTAGTGATTGTGGCGGTAGGCGTGTCACCTAACCCTCTCATCCCTGCTTCTGTCGAGGGATTGGAAGTGAGCAAGAAAGGAACCATTGTGGTGGGAGATAATATGCAATCAAGTTTGCCTATTCTCTTTGCCGGAGGGGATATCGTCCGCGGAGGTGCTACCGTTATTTTAGCCATGTCCGATGGTCGCAAAGCCGCTGCCGCCATGCACGACTACCTAACTAAATAACCCTACTCCCCTACTCCTCTACTCCTCTACTCCCATGATCTCCTACAGTCTTAGTCAATTCAGCGACCTCATCGGTCAAGCCTTGGCCGTTGAGTTTGACGACCCCTATTGGGTTCGTGCCGAGATAGCTTCCCTTTCGTGCAAGGGAGGGCATGGCTATTTTGACTTAGTGGAGAAGGGTTCGGACGGTATTTTAGCGGCTAAACTGCGTGCCACATGTTGGGCGAACACTTATGCTATGCTTTCCGCTTATTTCGAGCAGGAGGCGGGTGTCAAGTTGCAGGCGGGTATGCAGGTGTTGCTGCAAGTGGAGGTGCACTGGCATGATGTGTATGGTTTGAGTCTGAATATCCTCAATATCGACCCCCAATACACGGTGGGCGACTTGGCCAAGCAACGTCAAGACACTATCAAGAAATTACAGGACGAGGGCATCTTGGATATGCAGCAATCGCTGACCCTACCGACTTTGGTGCGTCGCATTGCCGTTATCTCCTCCGATTCCGCCGCCGGTTACGAGGATTTTATAAACCAATTAAACCCTACTCCCCTACACCCCTACTCCTCTACCCCTCTACACGCTACACTCTTCCCTGCCATCATGCAAGGCGACTACGCCGAAGCGTCTATCTTAAAGGCCTTAGCGGCGATTGCAGAGCGGGAGGACGAGTTTGACGTAGTGGTTATCATTCGCGGAGGCGGAGCCAATACGGATATGAGTTGTTTTGATAATTACCTACTCGCGGCTACCTGTGCGCAGTTTCCTCTTCCTATTATTACGGGCATCGGGCACACGCGCGACGTGAGCATACTGGATTTGGTGGCGCACAAGGCTCTCAAGACGCCCACCGCCGTAGCCGCTTTCCTCTCCGATCGGCTGATGGAAGAAGTCAATCGTGTAGAAGACCTTCGCCGACGACTCAAACAAACGGCGGAGCGGCAGATTCTCATTCGCAGGCATGTCTTAGAGATGCTTGCTCAGCGCATTGCGGCTTGCAATCCGGAGCGGATTTATAAGATGGGCTATTCGCTGACCACGATTAACGGCCAACCCCTGACCGGTAAAAACCAAGTAAAGGCAGGTCAAACGATCGTCACCCACCTGAGTGATGGAGAAATTGAGTCCGTAGTTCAATAAAATGACAGCAAAAAGCCACCCACCTTCATTTTCGAAGATAGATG
>JAZRWG010000046.1:0-8811 GCA_045599545.1 Paludibacteraceae bacterium
GACCCCACGGCGGACAGCCTCCACATCGGACACCTTTGCGGTATCATGATGCTGCGCCACTTGCAGCGTTGCGGACATAAACCGATTGCCCTTATCGGCGGTGCCACGGGCATGATCGGCGACCCGTCGGGTAAGAGTGCCGAGCGCAATTTACTCAACGGAGAGACGCTTAACCATAATGTAGCTTGTGTTCGCAAACAATTAGAGCGTTTCTTGGATTTTAACAGCAAGGAAGCCAACGGTGCCGAACTGGTCAATAACTACGAGTGGATGAAAGACTTTACGTTCATTGATTTTGCGCGCAATATAGGCAAGCTCATTACCGTCAACTACATGATGGCCAAAGACTCCGTCAAGAAACGCTTTAACGGCGAGTTCAACTGCGGTATGTCGTTCACCGAGTTCACATACCAACTGCTGCAAGGCTACGACTTCTACTACCTCAACACCCATAAGAACTGCAAACTCCAGATGGGCGGAAGCGACCAATGGGGCAATATAACGACCGGCATGGAGCTCATCAAGAAGATTACCGGCAACGACGCTTATGCGATGACCTGTCCGCTCATAACGAAAGCCGACGGAGGTAAGTTCGGTAAGACGGAGAGCGGAAACATTTGGCTCGACCGCCGTTACACTTCGCCCTATAAGTTCTACCAATTCTGGATGAACGTAGGTGACGAGGATGCCAAACGTTATATCAAGATCTTCACCTCTTTGGAGAAAGAGGAGATCGACGCCCTGATTAAGGAGCAAGACGAGGCACCGCACCTGCGCGTGCTGCAAAAACGGCTCGCCAAAGAGGTGACCTGCATGGTTCACTCCGAGGCCGATTACAACGCCGCCGTTGAGGCAAGTAACATCTTCTTTGGCAACGGAACGGTAGAGGCTTTGAAGGGAATAAGCGAAGAGATGTTCCTGCAAGTCATGGAGGGCGTGGAGCAATACGAGATCAGTAAGGCCGAGTTGGAGGCCGGTATTCCGCCGTTGGATTTGCTGGCAGAGAAGACCGCCATCTTCCCCTCCAAAGGTGAGGCACGTAAGATGATGCAAGCGAACGGGTTCAGTCTGAATAAAGAGAAGCTTACGGACTTCCAAACGCCTATCACGTGCGCGTCCTTATTAAATAATAAATACCTGCTCTTCCAGAAGGGAAAGAAGAACTATTACCTCGTGATTGCGAAGTAAAAAAGGCAAAAACATACTTTTTTTCAAAAAAAGTGCAGAAATATTTGCACATGTCAAAAAAAAGCAGTACTTTTGCACCCGCTTTCCAAAAATAAGGAAATTCGGGGTCCCCAGAAATCCTGATTTCTGGGGAGAGGAGGAGCCGCGGGTACCTCCTGTCATCGCGGAACGATGACATCGTACCAAGCGGACGCCGACGATGCCTAATCGTATATCGGTAGTACATCAGATTTTGGTTCTGAGGGGCGAGGTTCGACTCCTCGTTAGGCAACAAAGGCGGCGCAAGTCGCCTTTCTTGTGAGTAAAGACTCACGGTGTAATGGTATTAATCAGAGTAACACTAAAAACAAACAACAATGAAAACATTTGATCTCGTAGGTACTCCCCGTTCGGAGTACGGAAAGAAAGCTTCTAAAGCTTTTCGTAAAGAAAACCTCGTTCCTTGCAATGTTTATGGCGTAGGCGAAAACATCACCTTCAACGTTGCCGTTGAGGACGTTCGCAAACTCATCTACACGCCCGACACGCTGCTCGTTAACCTCACCATCGGTGACGCTAAGAAGAAAGCTATCGTGAAGGAGTTGCAATTCCACCCCGTAAGTGGTAACCTGTTCCACATCGACTTTCTGGAAGTTAGCGAAAAGAAGCCCGTTACCGTGGCTCTGCCCGTTCACTTGACCGGTCACGCCGAGGGTGTGAAAGCCGGTGGTAAGTTAAGTCTGGATATGAAGAAAGTAAAGGTTAATGGTATCTACACCGCTATTCCTGAGGATATCCTGCTGGATGTAACGAACCTCAAGCTCGGTAAGAAACTGGCCGTTAAGGACATCCAAATTGAGGGTCTGAAGATGGTTAGCCCCGCGGACGCTTGCGTGGCTCAAGTACGTGTAACTCGTGGCGCTTCTGAGGCTGCTGCTACCGAAGGCGAAGAGACTGCTGAATAATAAGCACTAATCACTAAACACTAATGAAATATTTGATTGTCGGGCTCGGCAATATCGGCGACGAGTACCGTAACACCCGACACAACATAGGATTTCGCATGTTGGACGCTTTTGCCGAAGCGTCCAACATTGCTTTTGAGGACAAGCGTTATGGGTTTGTCGGGAAAGGTCGTGTCAAGAATGCAGAACTCGTTCTGCTCAAACCCTCCACCTATATGAACCTCAGCGGGAACGCCGTAAGATACTGGATGAACGAGGAGAAGATTCCGCTCGAGAACCTCTTTGTGCTGGTGGACGACCTCAACCTGCCCTTCGGAACGATCCGTATTCGCAAACAAGGGTCCAACGGAGGTCATAACGGACTGGGACATATACAGTCGGTTCTCAATACCCCCAACTACGCCCGCCTGCGCTTCGGTATAGGCAACGATTACGCGCGGGGGTCACAAATCAATTTTGTACTTAGCGACTGGACCGACGAGGAGGAACAAATCATCCAAGAGCACCTCAAGACCGTGTGCGAGATTATCCCCTCCTTCTGTTTGCAAGGTATTGATAAGACGATGAACCTCTATAATTAGATGAAACAAATTTTTAGGCATCCGGTAGTAGCAGTGGCCTGCAACTTACTGTTAGTGATGGTTATTTATACGCTATCACGGTTGCTTTTTGTGGCTATCAACCACGACCTCTATCCCGAACTCCAATCCTCCCAACTGCTTGAGTTATGCCAAGGTGGGTGCCGCTTTGACCTCACCGCCATCCTCTATCTGAGTAGCCTTTATTGTCTGCTGGCATTGTTTCCTTTACCCGCTACGTGGCGCAATAACGAGCACTACCAGCGGGTAGTCAAGGGATGTTTCCTGGTACCTAATATAGTCGGCATTCTGCTCAATAGCGTGGATACGGTTTATGTTCGCTTTACCGACCGCCGCACGACCTGCACTTTCTTTACCGAGTTCCAAAACGAGGGGAATCTCTTTTCTATCTTCTGCCAAGCGGTAGGGGACTATTGGTATTTGCTCCTCGCCACCTTGGCACTGATTGCCGCCCTCGTTTTCCTCTATCGGCGCTTCACTGTCAACACGCAACTATTTAAACTCTCAACTACTCTAAACTCTAAACTCTCAACTCTCAACTATTACATACGGGAGAGTGCTCTCTTCCTTACCTGCGTCTATTTCATTGTCATGGGTATCCGCGGAGGATTCGGGGCTTACACGCGTCCCATCGCCATCTCGAATGCGGCTCAATACACCTCCTCGCCTCGTCAAACGGCGATCGTACTCAACACTCCCTTTACGCTGATTAGAACCATTGACTCCGAGACCTATGTCAATCCTCATTATTTCAGCAGCGAGGAGTTAGCGTCCCTCATGTCCCCCATCCACACCCCTACTCCTCTACCCCCCTGCCCCCCTACTCCCAATATCGTCATCCTCATCCTCGAATCCTTCTCGCAAGAATATCTGGAGCAAGGTTACGCCCCCTTCTTGGATTCGCTCTTACAGCATAGCATAACCTACACCCACAGTTTTGCTTCGGGGCGCAAGAGTATAGATGCTATGCCCTCTATCCTCAGTTCAATACCGATGCTCATTGAACCTTATATCGTGACGCCCTATGCCACCAACGCCGTTTCTTCTTTGGCGGATTGCTTGGGACAAAAAGGTTATACCACCGCTTTCTTCCACGGCGCGCCCAATGGTTCAATGGGATTCCAAGCCTATGCCCGCAGTGCCGGTTTTGATGCCTACTACGGAATGGACGAATATAACGGACCCGAGGCTTTTGATGGCACATGGGCCATTTGGGACGAAGAGTTCTTGCAGTTCTATGCCACTACGATGACGACGCTTCAAGAACCTTTCTTAACGTCCGTCTTCACCGCCTCGTCGCACCATCCTTATAAGGTGCCCAAACGCTACGAAGGCGTGTTCCCTTTAGGAACTATCCCCATGCACCAGTGCATCGGATACAGCGATTATGCTCTCCGTCGTTTCTTTGAAACGGCCAAACAGCAACCGTGGTATAATCATACCTTGTTCGTTATCACAGCGGACCACACCAACCAACTCACTCAATCCGCCTCGAATACGGCTTATGGTATCTACCGTATCCCCATTGCTTTCTATAGTCCTCAGTTATCAAACATCACACATCAAACCTATACAGGTCCTATCTCCCAAACTGATATCATGCCGTCCGTCTTAGCCTATTTAGGGTATGACGAACCCTATTTCGCCTTTGGTGAGGATGCTCTGACGCAACCCAAAACACATCCTTATGCGGTGTGCTATAACTATCCCTATTACCAAATCCTGTCGGACTCCTTACTCGTTCAATGGGACGGACAAGAGGTAGTGGGTGTGTATAACTACGAGCAAGATCCGCTGCTCAAGCACAATCTACAAAACGAGCCTAACGAGAAAGTAATGACTATGGTCACATACCTCAAGGCTTATATCCAACAGTATATCGAACGAATGATCGGGAATAAGTTGAGAGTTTCCCTACTCCCCTACTCCTCTACCCCCCTACCCCCAGAATAATGGAAGAGAGAATAGATAAATATTTATTTGCGATGCGGATCTATAAGACCCGCTCGATTGCCACGGAGGCGTGCAAGAAAGGACGTGTGACCATGAATGGTCAAGAACTCAAACCCTCGCGCCCGGTAACCGTGGGCAATAAGTTCTGCGTTCGCAAGGGTCCTATCACCTACTCCTTCGAGGTTCTCCAACTGAGCGAGAACCGCCTCGGGGCGAAGAATGTACCGCTCTATATGAGGGACATCACCACCAAGGACCAACTCGAGCTGCTGGAACTGGCACGCATCGCCGGTCAGTCGGGTCGCGACCGCGGTACGGGTCGCCCCACCAAGAAAGACCGCCGCGACATAGAGCAGTTCATCTCCGCCGACTACCTCGACGAACTGGATGTACTAGACGAACTCGACTGCCTCGACGATTAACCCCTACCCCCTACTCCCAGAATATGAAGAAGAAGAAAGATAATATTGCCGAGTACATCCTATACCTCTGGCAAATGGAAGACTACCTGCGTGCCTTCCCTGAGAATGCGATGGCTAATCCCGAACTGAGTGAGATCATGGAGATGATGCACATGGAGGGCATCACCGAATCGGGCCACCTCCAACTGGCGCAGAACGCCCTGTCCGAGTTAGAAGACCTGCATGACGAACTGATGGACACGGAAGCACCCTACCGCGCCGTGATGATTCATCTGGAGCCGAGTCTGAACCTGTTCAAGGCCAAGACCAATGACCCCACGATGAGCGATGTGGAGGCCTGTTTGACGCTGCTCTATCAAGTCATGCTACTGCGCCTCCAACAGCAACCCATTTCTGCGGAGACAGAAGTGGTAGTGAAGGACGCCACGCAGCTGCTCCGCTTCCTCAGTAAGACCTATTTCGATGAGAGTCAAGGAGAGATATAAGAAAATCTTGGCGTGGTTTGAGGCGAATATGCCCACGGCCGAGAGCGAACTGAAGTACCGCAATCCCTTTGAGTTGTTGGTAGCGGTGATGCTTTCCGCCCAATGCACGGACAAGCGCGTGAACCTCGTCACGCCCGCTCTTTTTGCTGCCTACCCTACCGCCGAGGCGATGGCAAAAGCCTCTGCATCGGATCTGTTCCAATACATCCATTCCGTCAGTTATCCTAACGCCAAAGCCGAACACCTCGCCGCTATGGCGCGCAAACTGGTGAGCGATTATGGTGGTGAAGTGCCCTGCGATGAGGATCAGTTAGTGTCCCTACCGGGCGTAGGGCGCAAGACAGCGCATGTGGTGATGGCGGTTATCTGGAACCAACCCACGATGGCGGTGGATACGCATATCTTCCGTATCTCCGAGCGGTTGGGTCTGACCACGAACAGCAAGTCGGTGCTTGCCACCGAACGGCAACTGACCAAATACATCCCTGCCGAACTGATTCCCATGGCACACCACTGGTTGCTGCTGCATGGTCGATATGTCTGCACCGCCCGCAAACCCCATTGCGAACAATGCGGCATCCGCGATTTTTGCCGTTTTTACGAAAAATAAGTACAATTCTGTACTTTTATTTGCATATATCAGAAAAAAGTTGTAATTTTGTACTCGATATCGTTTCGCCAAACGTAAAATGGCAGACATACACCTGCGGAGGCAGGAGAAATAGCGTTACTATACAATAAATAATATTCACAACGGAAGCCGCCGAAAATCCGATAAAGAGTAAGCGAAAGAAAAAACATGAAAAAACTATTATCTTCTTTGTGTTTAGTATTGATATGCTCTACACACATTTTTGCCTATGATGTTAATATCAATGGCATTTACTACAACCTCAACACCTTAGAAAAGACAGCCGAAGTAACCTATAAATCGAGTACTTCGGGAGGGTATTTCGGAACAGTTATCATTCCGTCTTCTATTACTTACAATGAGAACTCTTATTCTGTCACAAGGATTGGTGATTATGCTTTTTATGGATGCGATGATTTGGCTACGGTAGTGATCGGCGATTCCATCACAACGATTGGAGAGGGTGCTTTCAGTTGGAGCTTCGGATTAACGTCCATAGCCATTCCCGATCTCGTCACAACGATTGGAGATGGGGCTTTCTATCAATGCACCGGTTTGATTTCAATAACGATTGGTAAGTCCGTCAAAACGGTTGGTAGTGACATGTGTACCAATTGCAGTAATTTAACTTCAGTTATTTGGAATGCTGAAGAAAGTGGATTAGCCGGCCTTTCTCCTTTCTATAATTGCCCCATTTCATCCATTGTTTTTGGCAAAGATGTCAAAGTTATACCGGAACGGTTATGCTATCAACTAACTAAACTTTATTCGCTTGAAATACCTCAGAATGTTACAACTATTCCGGCGCAATTATGCTATGAATGCACGAACTTAACGTCGGTTAATTTATTAGGCGCAATAAATACAATCCAAAGCGATGCTTTCTATAATTGTGAAAGTTTATCACAAATCAATCTTCCCAATAGCCTAAGAATGGTTGAAAATGCAGCCTTTATGAATTGTACCAACTTGACTCTAAATAACTTCCCAACAAAAATTTCCTTTATTGGCGACAATGCGTTTTATGGCGTACAGATTGATTCAATTACAATACCTTCCAATAATAACAAAGTGGGGACAGATGCCTTTTATAATAACACGGCATTGAAGTATGTGGATTGGGGAATGAAAAACGGATCAGATTATATGCAAAGTAGCGAGGATGCGTCTATCACAGTAGTACTGAATCCTGTTGGTTTAGATTGGTCCGAAGTATATTTATATGCTTGGACATCCAGTGGGGCAACCATCACTAGCAGTTGGCCGGGAAATCGACTAACCATGAACAAAGATGGCAAATATGCTTATACCTTCAGTTCGGAACTGAGTTCGGTGAATATCATTTTTAATAACGGAGAAGGTCTCCAAACGATAGATATTACCAATGTAAGGTCATCGAGAGAGTACACTTTAACATATGGAAGTCCTAAGTACACTTATACTGACGAAGCCTATACGGGTGGAGACTTAGTTGTGGGTAATGGTCCTTTCAAAAATTGTAAGAATGTCAATACATTCATTTTTGGAAATGATGTCTCTCATATTCCGGCCGGCCTATGTCAAAACATGTCTAATTTAACTCAACTCGATATTCCCAACAACGTAATTAGTATCGGAGAAAAAGCATTTTACCACTGCAATAATGTTACCGACATTACTTTTGGCAATAAGTTAGAATCTATCGGAAATCAAGCCTTTGCTTCTTGTTCACGTATTGATACTATGACGATTTTTGCCATAGTACCACCTACCTGCGAAGAAAAAACATTCGAAAACGTCAGTCGTTATGCCTATTTGTTCGTTCCCGAAGAATCGGAGCGCAAATATAAGACAGATGCTTATTGGAGTTATTTTGATATCCGTATTAACTCGGCAGAACACGTATTCATTGAAGGCACGAAACCTATAATAACTCCTACAAATAATACGGTTACCCTTACATGGCCTATTATCACCGGTGCAAATGCCTACACGATGACTATTACCAAGGGCGATGAAGTCGTTTGTTTACTGACCTTCAATGCGAATGGACAACTGACAAACATCGCCTTTGCTGCTCCGAGTTACGATGGTTCCCGTCAAACACCGGCAGCAACTCTCACCGCACAAGGCTACCGGTTTACGGTAACGGGTCTTACTCCGGGTACAGCATATGAATATAACGTTGAAGCAATCAATGCCGCAGGCAAGCCGATAGCAGGGTTTAAAGGCGACTTTAGTACAACAGGAGACGCTCCGACTAATATCAGCCAGACACAAGCCACCAAACACCAGACACTAAAATACCTCCGCAACGGACAACTCATCATTGACCGCAACGGACAACATTATTCCGCTATGGGAGAGAGGGTAAGATAAAAAATCCCCCTCAACTCCCGCTTGGGGCGGAAAGGCAGAAGGCAGCGCTACCGCAAGGTGGCGCTGATTTTATATCCAAGAAAATGGGTACAGTACAAACGCCCCTTCCTTTATAGGCTATAACGCCTTTTCATTGAATATTCATTGACTATGCTTTGGGTATGCACTGGATATAGATATGTTCTATGTATGTTCTATGTATTATCTGTTGCAGAAAGCAAGGAAACGAGA
>JAZRWG010000047.1:0-2027 GCA_045599545.1 Paludibacteraceae bacterium
TAATTTAGGAGAAAAAAAATATATCCTATTCATCCACACATCTAATCAACTCCTGTTTGAATATCGTTCCTATTGGATGGTTCTCATAATTCAAGCGATGTTAGAATTAGGAGAAGAACTAATCACAGAAACAGTCCGTAATCGTTTAAAAGAAATCAAAGCCAAGATATCCGAAAAAGACTTTACACACGATTTAAGAATTGCTCCTATTTGGGCACAAGAAATATTAAGACAATTATGATATACACAAATTTATCAGCCGAACAGCAACTACAAATTCTTGACCAAGTCAATAAACAATGTAACATTGATCAACAAAATATCGAGAAGGACTGGTGGGTAACGCAAGTCCTGCGCGTGTTGTTTGCGCTCCCTTATGCGGAACACATGTCCTTTAAGGGAGGCACCTCTCTGAGTAAAGCGTGGAACTTGATTGAACGCTTTTCTGAAGACATTGATATTGCTATCTCTCGGGAATATCTTGGTTACGCAGGAGAGTTGTCCCGCACGCAAGTAAGCGATAAACTCCGCCGTGCCGCTTGTTCGTTCGTTAGAGAAAAACTGCAAAACGATGTGCGAGAAGGTCTAATAGCCCAAGGCATTGCACCCGAACTATTTTCAGTTCGCGTAAACATAACTCCCATCACTACCGTCGACCCGGAAGTAATTTATGTAGATTACCGCTCTTCCCTTGCCCAATCAGAATATATCACCCATTCCGTCAAGATAGAAGTGAGCGGACGCAGCATGCATGAACCTATACAAGATGTCCTGCTCGAATCATACATTGACCACTATCTACCTCAGTCCATAGTGGCTACGCCTGCGTTCTCCGCTCATGTAGTAGTGCCCGAACGCACCTTCTTGGAAAAGATCATGCTTCTTCATGAGGAGTTTGCAAAACCCTCTTCCGAAGTGCGCACGGAGCGAATGTCCCGACACCTATATGACATTGAGCGCATGATGCGTACGGACATTATGGAGCACGCACTGAATGACGAACAACTCTATCGTTCAGTGGTTGAACATCGCCGCAAATTCATTGGTCTAAAAGGATTTGATTATGATACACTCTATCCAAAGACATTATCGTTAGAAATACCCAAAGAGGTATTACCTTCATGGCGACAAGATTACGAGAAGATGCAACATACAATGATATATGGCGAATCGTTATCCTTTGACGAATTAACCAATCGTTTGCACGAGTTAAACCAGAAGGTTAACGCTTTGCCCTATCTTCCACCAACAAAATAATGCAGGATGGTTGCACTAATTAAAAACTCTCGCTTTCGTTGGGGAAGGAACCGTCCTTGACTGCCGAGATATAATCACCTACCGCCGACTTGACCGCTTCGCCTAACTCGGCAAAATGACGTAAGAACTTAGGCTTGAAGCCCATATTAAGCCCTAACATATCGTGCAGCACCAATACCTGACCGTTCGTGCCATTACCTGCACCAATGCCAATAGTAGCGCAATGATAAGGCGCTACCGCCTCTGTCACTTTCGCTGCCAAGGCTGCCGGAATCTTCTCCATCACAATCGAGAAACAACCCGCCTTCGCCAACTCCACAGCATCTGCTACCAACTGATCGGCTTCCGCTTGCTCCTTAGCCCTCAGACCGTAACCGCCAAACTGATGAATAGACTGAGGCGTCAAACCAATATGCCCCATCACGGGCACACCCGCCTGAATCATATGTTTAACCGCGGGCAGAACGGATGCCCCACCCTCTAACTTAACGGCGTCGCAACCCGACTCTTTGAGTACACGGATAGCACTCGCCACCGCTTGCTCCTCACTCACTTGATAAGACCCAAACGGCAGGTCACTCACCACGAGTGCGTGCTTGGCGGCACGAACGACCCCCTTGGTTAGGAAAATCATCTCATCCAAAGTGATGGGAAGCGTGGTAGCATTACCGCAAACAACATTGGAGGCACTGTCGCCTACCAAGAACATATCTATACCCGCCTCATCGACAAGAGAAGCAAGGGTGAAATCATACGAGGTCAGCATGGTG
>JAZRWG010000048.1:0-2347 GCA_045599545.1 Paludibacteraceae bacterium
CCGACTGTGCCACTATCCATAGTTGCAGTTCGTCGTGGTCTATCATCACTATAGCGTCAAACGGGCGATCCTCATCCACCTCTATCCCCGTATTAAACTTATCCACAATGGAGGGTACAGGCTGAGAGGCGGATAGGCTGAGAGGCGGATAGGTTATATACCGGCAGACATCGCTGCTATCCACCGCCTCTACCTCTTCGGGGAGGCATTCTTGTTTCTGTGCCCCTACACTCCACGCGGCGGTGGGCGTTATCTCGGGTACACCAAAATAGTTCTTAAAGCGCCCTTGTACATGGG
Source organism: Paludibacteraceae bacterium (assembly GCA_045599545.1). Taxonomy (GTDB): domain Bacteria; phylum Bacteroidota; class Bacteroidia; order Bacteroidales; family Paludibacteraceae; genus Colicola. The sequence continues at coordinate 298 of JAZRWG010000048.1, forward strand.
TCAGCACATGTCCGTTTTCGAGTCCTTGACCATAGGGTTTGCCCGTAACGGGATTCTCGGTGTCGTAGATAAGCATCGAACCCGTCTCGTCCCGAACGAAAATGTATTTGTCATATTTCTTGGTCACCACCACATCCTTGAGGTAGATGGTCTCAAAATCGTTGGCTTGCACAGCTTGCGCTACCGTCTTTTGCGCAAGCACATTGACCATCACAGGCACTTTCTTCGTCACACCCGTAGAAGTGAGCACGAGGGTATCCGTATAGTGTCCCTCCTTAGAAGCACAGAACGAAATGGTCAGTTGGTCGCCGTCCCGATCCAGCGTTGTAGCCCCCAGCGAGAAGATAGAACCGTCCATTAGGCAGGCGGTTATATCCTCGGTCAGTTTATTGGCATTGACCTCGATGGTAGTGGAAAGTGAGAGAGGAAAGTGAGAGAGGCACACATCGCCAAAGTTCACCATCGGTGCCACAATGGCAGGGTCATCCGTTCCCGCTGCCTCGGTATAGCGATAGAGAGCCACTTTGGTTTGCGAATTTTTATCGGCATAACAGCCAAAGAGTTGGTCCGTAGCGTTATACTGCATGAACTTACGCTCGGAGGTTCCTTGGTTCTCAATCACCGCCTTTCCATCAGCAGCTACCTCAATCGTCCAAAGTCCGAAATTGCCATAGGAGGGCGACTCAATCTTATCCCACAAGGTCAGTTTATTTTTGGTACGGCCACCATCGGCAACGAGGTACAGATCTCCGTAACCTACATCCTCAATAAACCACACCCCGCTCGTTCCGCCGGGTTCGGGAAGGTAGTGGAAGAGGTATGCCATCTCTTCATTCGGTTCCACTTCGGTGCGGTTGTGGGCATACTTAGCCGCCACGGCGTGGATGTTATTCTTACTCACTTCGGGGTCGTAATAACCCATCATCTTATTCGTCACACCGTCCGCCACGCCAAAGATAACGAAGTCGCTATCGCGCAACTGCTTCACGTCGGTCACCAGTTGGTAGGAGGGTTGCGTAAAGGGATTAGAACCGCCTTCCTCGGCGCGAATAGAAATAGCATTGAGGTTAATAGCGTTCTCCGTGCAGGTAATCCAGAAGCGGATCTTGCCCGAATAAGGGGTGGACAAGCGAACGATGGAGTCGCGCATATAAACGCCCGAACCGGAAGTGGCGGGTTTGGTAACAATAATACTATCATAGGGGTTATCACCTACTTGCACATAGATAACACCGCGTCCTTTGCTGGCATTCTGGCAGAAATTGAAGTCTATTCGGCGCACGTTAGTAAACGACTTTACGGACGTGGCTCCCGCGCCGGACGTGCCGGTCTTCACGCTCACGCCTTGGCTATAGAGACGACCTTGAGCGTCCTCTCGACCGGTCATATATTCCGATCCGTCTTTATCGCTCACCCAGCCGTCGGTCTTGCCGTCGCAGGTAGTTGCACCCACTTTGGAGGTCCAATTAAGTTTAGTAAACTGGTACGTGGTTATTCCCGCGTACGTGTACGTATATGCGCATAGGCACAATATAAATATAAGGTGTTTTCTTTTCATGGTGCAAAGGTACGGCTTTTTTTTGATATTTGCAAACAAAATATTTTTTTTTCGCAAATCTCTTGCGTATATGAAAAAAATTTTGTACCTTTGCAGTCGATTTCGAAAAATAAGACAGTAAACAGCTAACCAGGCACACTACAGCTTATCGTTAGGGGGTTCCCCTACGTTATGATAAATAACAACATTAATTAACAACATAATCTTTACACTTATGAGTGCAACTCAAATGAGGACAGCTTTATTGCAGAACTTATCACCTTTTTTAAGTGATCTTCGAGCAATGCAGATTTCAAGTCTCAAGTTCGCTCATGGTACAAGTAAATTGGACATTGCTGAAATCTCGTCTGAAAAAACGGATAAAAGATGAATAAACAGACAACGAATATTAAGATATATGGCAAAAGATAGCGAAATATCGAGAACTGAAATCGTCAATGAACAATCATTGAAGAATAGTATCTATATGATTCGGGGACAACAAGTGATGTT
>JAZRWG010000049.1:0-29828 GCA_045599545.1 Paludibacteraceae bacterium
GTTGTGATTAATATATCAATCTTAGTATTCTTATCGCTGCTGACCCGAGCAGTATCAGCAGCAATATCCAAAAGCCCCAAGTACATCGCTTATAGAACGGAGGAGTGTATTTAACTTGCACTTCCTCGAAAACCGCCGCTTTTTGGGTGGCGGGGGAGGAGGGCAGATAGGCGGAAAGGCGGAGAGGCGGAGAGGCAGAGAGGAGGAATTTTATATCGTCTCTATAAACTCATGAATAGAGAATATCTTTGCTACTGTCGTATTACTGCGCTGCTTGAGTTGCGGGCAGCGTGTCATTGGAATCTCGCGCGAAGCATCAAAACGAAGCACCGCGTAATAAGGTGCGTGCTCTGCCGTAAAACCAAGTTCTTGTAACGATTCAGCCGTCCAAATCTGAAAGCCCGGTTTAGTCAGTTTATAAAGCCGCGCCTCCTCTCCGTTCTGGTGCAAGCACACATAACCCAATCGCTCAAAGCCTGCTTTCACCAACAGAGACCCCTTACTATCTCCGGCACGCAAATAACACATGCCCAGTTCTTGCATTCTCTTATAATCGGCAGGGCGAGCGTGGTTTGCAAGGACGGTCACTTCTTTAGGGTTCTCTTGCATTTTCTTTAGCAGTTTCGCAGCCTCTTTCTCGTCTTCTAACGCTTCCCGACGATGCTTGCTCAGTTCTACAAATTGCGCATCTTGCTCTATCCCAATAAACTTGCGTCCTAATAAATTTGCGGCAATACCCGTGGTGCTACTACCGGCAAAGGGGTCTAAGATAGTGTCGCCCTTATCGGTAGAAGCAAGGATAATGCGGTACAGTAGGCGCAATGTCTTTTGTGTAGGGTGTTTACCGCACGCTTTCTCCCACGAACCCACAGCCGGAATCGTCCACACATCGGTCATCTGTCTGTCGCCGTTGAGTTGTTTCATCACCTCATAATTGAATTTATGCGGTTTCTTCTCGCACTTGCGCGCCCAAATGATGAGTTCTGTGGAGAAGTTGAAGTATCGGCAACTGAGGTTTGGTGGCGGGTCGGTCTTTTGCCAAGTAATCGTATTGAGGACTTTATAACCGAGTTCTTGTAGGCAGCGCATTACTACGTGGATATTATGATGGGTTCCGCTTATCCAAATAGTGCCGTTGTCTTTTAGTTTGGGGCGGCAAAGAGACAGCCATTGGCGGTTGAACTCGTAGATATATTCGGGCGTACCGCCTTTGTCCCAATCGCCCTTATCAACGCAGACTTGTTTGCCGCTTTGGCAACTGATGCCGCCGTTACTAAGGAAATACGGCGGATCTGCAAAGACAGCATCCACCGAATTGTCTGGCAGTTCGGCTATCTTCTTCATGCAATCACCATGAAGGAGAAGGAAATCGTTATTGGGAGATTGATAGGTAATTTTCAAAGTGTATCCAAGAAATCTTCGATGGTAGTTAAATTGTAAATGGAGGGAATAATATTATAGGCTTCTTGTAATTTATTTTTTGCAGACTTCCAACCAACACCATCTGTTATCCACACGAATTCAAAGCCTGGAACGGCATTTATTTTAGGTGCAATATCCGAATAGGAGCGAGCGACTTCGTTCAGTTTACTCCCCCCTCCCGAATAAAAGTTTACCTCAAATAAATATGTTTTTCGAGATGTTTCAACAACAAAATCAAATCGTTTTTCATCGTCACCAAGTGTAGCTGTAATCGCCGGCCACTCACGAGAATAGACCTCTTGACGAAATGAAATATTATGTTTCGACATAATAGAAGCCACTTGTTCTTCCATGATGTGTCCACTACGATTTTTACGAGCATTGGTGTCAAGACCCGTTTCTATGCCAAAAACATAATCGACAAGATCTTTTATTTTCTGCGACTGAAAAATGTCTGCCAAACCGGTGTCATTTAGATATTCCATCACCCCATCAATAGAAAGAAACAAATCATTTAGAATAATACTCTCTCCCAAAGAATTAAGCACTTTTTTTTGTCCCTCACTACGAACGGCAATAAGAATATCCATCACATTGAAAGCTGTTTTATCCCTATTCCAAATTGTTTCAACAGCACGGCGCATATCCGTTGCACCTATCAAACTATTGAGCATACAAAGGCTTAATTTTATATTCTCTACATTTGCATTTATTTTCTCAAAATCGCAAAAGAAATCCAATGTTTGGTTTGTCTCTCTAAGTTGAGACATAAACATGTTAAATTGTTCTTGAGTATGTGCAGCCATAATCTTTTTATTTTTAATTGTGGCGAAATCGCCTTAATTAGACATAATTGCGTATAACAAGTTCTGTTAGTTTTCCTCGTTTGGAAGGGTCGGCATTGATACTTCGTGAGGCTACTACATGCTGAATTTCATAACCATCATATAATCTTTCAAAGAAACCATCTTGGCAAGCTGAATTGCTCAACATAAAGTTACATGACGCAGTGCTAATCTTATCACAAAAAGTTTTCAATCTAATTTGTTCTTCATCGGTAAACTTTGTTTTTGTATAGTCATTGAAACTACTTGTTGCGTTGAGAGGACGATAAGGAGGATCCAAATAGAACAAAGTATTACCTTGTATATATTTGAAAGTCTGTTGATAATCACCACATAACATTTCTACCTTTTGTAATAAACGACTATCTTCTAAAATAGTACTTTGATCACAAATAGTAGGAGAAGCATATTTGCCGAAAGGGACATTAAAATATCCAGTTTTATTTTCTCTATAAAGTCCATTAAAGCAGGTGCGATTAAGAAAAATCAGCAGGGCAGAAGTTGTAATCGAGTCCGTTTGACTGAGATTAAATTTGTTTCGCATCAATAAATAATAATCCTTGCGTTGTTGTTCTGATAACGGGATATATTCTTCTTGAATTTTCGCAAGAACTGAGATGAGTTCTTGTGGATAATCTCGAATTATTTGATATGTCGTAATTAGTGATTGATTGATGTCATTGATAACCACTCTTTGAATATTAGGATAAGATTGGAGCATATAAAAAAGCATCGCCCCACCACCCACAAAGGGTTCAATATATGTTACATTTGGGATCGAAGAAAAAGTGGATGGTAATAATGCATCCAGCTGAGAAAGTAGTTGCCCCTTACCTCCTACCCATTTGATAAATGGTTTACCTTTCATTGCTTTGAGATAAGCAACAAAAAGTGTAGGCGCTATCCGTCCCTCATACAGAGGCCATAGGAAGCCCGTCTTACATGACACATAGCACCTACACCATTTGTGCAAGAGCTTGTAGTCATTCTTCGTAAGACGTTCCGGAATTTCCTATGTTCCTGTATGTGAAAGAACTGTTACGAAGCTATTATTAATTTTATGAGTCGTAACTTTATACAAAAAAGCGCAGACCCGATTTACTCGTCCTGCACCTTTAGGCTGTGGAAGTTTGCCCTATCAAAGAGAACGAGCAACTAAGCCTACGCCGCATGTAAGAGCACGCCTAAATAAGCGTGCATTATCTACATACACATAGACGCTTTTGTTGCCTCGTCTTGACTTTGATATTATTTGAACTTCCACATTCAAAGGTGTCAAGAACAAAGCGTATTAAACGCCATCTATATTTTATTTTACCAACTCTATTTGAGTTGTTTTATAGTCATTTGCGTCAAGAGTAATTTGACAACTCTTGTATTGTTTGTTTATTCGTTTCTTTGCGTCCGCTTCGCTTTCAGCCTCAATCTCAACTATTCTTTGCAGCGTTTCGGTAACACAAAAAGCATATTTCATAGGTAAGGTGTTGTTACTTGTTCGGTTTGGGTCATTGTAAAGTACGACTATTGACCGACTTTAAGTCAAAATACATTAACCTTGTTGGTTCGAGAACATCCGTAATAGTGAAAAAATCAAAACCGTTCTTTAGATAAAAGTCTGTCACTTTAGAATATGCATCAACAGTAATAAAACGACACCCTGCGCGATTACCTTTAGCATAAGTTCGTTTGATTTCACTTAAAATATCAGAACCCAATCCAGAACAACTATAGTCTTTAGAAACGGCTAAACGACCTATTTTTACGGAAGGATAACTACGACGTCGTTTGTTATTATGAATATGGCGATTAATGCGATTCCAAATATTTTTGGATTCGGGATTGTAAGCCACTTTGTCGTTTAGCAAACTAAAGTAAGCAACCGTTTGCTGCTTCTTTGTGTCCACAAACAAATAGGTTACCGCCATTAGGTCTTCTGAGTAACGTTTGGCATCATCAAAAAGAAAATGATTTAAATCCTCATCTCCACAATCAAAGGGAAGAAGAGGAGTGTCTTCTTTTAATTGAACGAACTGAAGAGAACTTGTATCGACCATCTTAGAAAGCAAAATTAGCAACAGACATCATTCGCAAATGAGAGGCTTCCATCTCTGCCAATTCTTTTGGAGTGGCTAAACGAGGGTGCTCCACAGCTTGCGCAAAACGGAGAGCATCTTCACCATAAAGGGTCGGTGTTTCTTTAATAGGTCTTGCCATAATATACTCGTTATTTAGTTTTCGCTTGCAAAATTACTACTTTTTTTCGACATGTGCAAATTTTTCTGCGTTTTTTTCACCTCGTGCCGCATTCTTGCACAAGGAAAATGTAATTTTGCACCGTCAAACGAAAAAGATAGGTCGTCGGTCGACCGCCGACAAAGGAACGATACATCGTAGCGTGACGAGGAGGCGGAAGACCGCGATAAAAGCCCCCTAACTGCCAAAAGGGGAAGCAAAGATTGCGAATCTTTGCGAAAACAACACCACACAAGGCTCCACATACAATGCGGAGAAAAAGAACATAACAAAAAACAACTGCTTATGGAAGACGATTTTTATCATCTACAAACACCCGCCGCAGGTGGGAGAAATATTATCAAACACACCCCAGAAAAAAGTTTAAAGTTCTCTGCCCCAAGGGGCGCGAGCGGCAAGCCGTATAAAGAAGTTGACTAGTTTGATAGTTAAAAGTATAATAGTAGGGTTTTGCTTCCACCGTTCGGTGACCCTTCGGTGACCGTTCGGTGACCCTTCGGTCATCTACCGATAGAGACACACTGATGACATACTAATGAAAGACGGACAAGCGTTTATAATATGTGCCGAGATGAAACATCATCCTTATAACTTACGGGGGTCTTCCTTGGAGGTCTTTTCCGCATTGTATTCACTAACTAAAAAAAGAGCCTTTCTGGGTTCTTATGAGGACCTTGCAGGTTGGCTTGAGATAGACTTAAAAACGCTAAAACGCGCTATTTCTAAACTGCAAGAAAAAGGAATCGTTTATGTAGAGCAAAAATCATATGCTCGTTACGAGTTCCAAGCCTTCCATATTAAGGGTTATCCCCTACCTGATTACAAGTATTGCGGAAAAAGAAGTACCACGAAAGCCCCCGTAATTGACACTCAAAATATAGAGGAGTACCGCGAAGAAATAGCTGCTTTTGAGAGACAGCAAAAAGTTACTCAAAATGAGCAAGTAGTTACTCAAAATGAGCAAGTTTCAAAAGAAAAGAACCAAAAGAAAAATAACTATAATATATATAACAAAACTTCTTTTCTTACAAAAGAAGTAGTAGTAGGGGACAAGCCCACTGCTGCTGCTCCTCAAAAATTGAAAGAAGAAGATATATTACCGCCCCCGACATCGCTCCAAGAGGTGATAGATTATGCCCAAGAAAAACAACCGGGCATTTCAATGGAAGTGGTGCGCGATTTCTTTGTATATTATAGTGCGAAAGGGTGGCGGTACAAAAACAACGGCAGAGTGCACAATTGGAAAGCGGAACTATTCCTATTTGACCAACGGGGTAAACGATGGGCGAAAGAGAGAGAGGCGAAATCGTTTGTGCGTGCGCAGATGGGTGTTCCGCAAGAGGTGTTAGACATGGAGGAGCGGATGCGCGAGAATAGGCGACGAGAACGGGAACAGCAAGAGATAGAAGCCAACACGCCCGAAGCTAAAGCAGCCGCCGAGAGGGTTTTAAGCAAGTTTTGCAAAAAATAGTAAGTTTTTTCTTGTATATATCAAAAAAAAGTTGTACCTTTGCAGCGTTTTTTTGAACTAATAACTAATAACTAAATTTTTAACACAATGAAAAGAAATCTTATCGTAGCAATTATGCTATTAGGTGCCCTCTCGATGAGCGCACGCGAGTACCAACACAGCGCAGGTGTTATCGTTGGTAATTCATTCGGTTTGAGCTACAAAGGCTATATTCGTGGCAGCGAACATTTTGTTATTGAAACCAATCTTACCACCAAGTTGCTTGCTCCCGGTCCGTATACCTTAGATTTCGCAGCAGCCGCTTCGGCAGGAAAATATAAGGCAAATACCGGTGATATATGGGGAAGAGGTACAAATGATTTTCTCATTTTTGAGGCATCTCCTAACTTCTTCTACCAAGCACAAGCAGCAGACTTAGGTATAGCGGTTATGAACTGGTATGCCGGTGGTGGTATCGGTGTAGGTGCGTTGTGGGGAACGACAGATCACTTCAGGACGATTGAGGGTTTTGGAAAGTCGCTTAAAACACCCGCTTTCAAGATTGACGAGCATGGCGTTGCCGGTTTAGAGTTTTGCTTTAAGAGCCTTCCGCTGAACCTAAGCGTTGATTTCCGTCCGGGTTTGGGTGAGTTTATTTATGTAAGGGCTTATTCCGATTCATATGTTACCACAGCAGCTGCTATGGCAGGTATCTTCTTTGACTGGACTTTAGGTGTAGCTCTTCGCTATCGCATTGGTCAATAATGGTTCCTATCCTGCAACATAAAAGAGGACTGATATTGGGTGCTTTAGATGAGCACTCGTTAGCCTGGCACGTAGCCCTGCGGTGTGAAGCCGCAGGGGCTACGCTTGTGTTGAGCAATACCGAAATGGCATTGCGATTAGGCACCCTACCCACTTTGGCCAAAGAGCATGACTGGACTATTATTCCCGCCGACCTAACCCAGCCGGAAGATATAAACAAACTCATCTCCAAGGCGCAAGAGGTCTTGGGAGGGAAGATTGATTTTATCCTTCACTCGGTAGCGCAGAGTCAGAACCTGCGTCGGCATAAGTCCTATGCTCAAGCCAACTACACCTACTATATCCAAACACTGGATGTGTCCGCTATCAGTTTGCATAAACTGTTGCAGACCTGCTACGAGCAGGACGCCTTGGCGGACGGCGGTTCGGTGGTGGCACTTACGTACCTGGCTTCGGAGCGGTTCCAAGAGGGGTATAACGACATGGCGGATGCCAAAGCTTTGCTGGAGAGTATAGCTCGTAACTGGGGAGGTATCTACGGTCAGCATAACGGCGTGAGAGTGAACACCGTGTCCCAATCGCCCGTTCCTACGCGCGCGGAAGAGCAGTTCGAGTTGGTGCATCACTTCCACGAATACACCGAACAGATGGCTCCTCTCGGTAGAGCGACCGCCGACGATTTAGCCGACCTGTGCGTGGCCCTGTTCTCGGATCTGACCCGCAAAGTCACGATGCAGACCATCATGAATGACGGAGGGTTCTCCAAGACGCTGCTATCCGCGAAAGGAATAGAGCATTTATTTAAGTTGAACGTGGAAAGTGAGAGTGACAGTGAAAGTGACACTGAATAAGAAAATAGAAGAGAGGTATACGAAGGACTCCATGACTGCTCGTGAGGCGCAGGAGTTGGCGTTGCTGTATAGCTGGGCACCCGCCGTGTTTGAGGTGAGTCGGCTATTGGTAGCGTGGGGTATATTGGCAGCTATTGATAAAAGCGAGAAGGGTCTGACGGTAGAGCAAGTATGCACTCAAACGGGACATAAACGGCTGGCAGTTAGCAGTCTTATGGAAGCCGGTTTGACCGCTCGTATCCTGACCATCGACCCACAAGAGGAGCGCTATGGTCTCACCAAAGTAGGCTGGTTCCTACTCAAGGACGAGATGACGCAAGTCAATCTTCGTTTTAATCATCATATCAATTATCGCAGTCTCTTCCTCTTAGAGCAAGCCTTGGAGGCGGAGCAGCCCAAAGGGTTGAGCACGATCAGCGAGGCGAAGAATATCTACCAAGCCCTACCCCACCTCGATGAGAAAACGAGGCAAGCGTGGTTGGATTATGACCATTTTTATTCGAATAACTCGTTTGATCAAGCATTATCGTTTGTGTTAGCGCGTCATCCTCGCACCCTGCTTGATGTAGGAGGAAACACGGGCGAGATGGCCCTGCAGTTGGTGGCTCGTGACCCACAAATACAGGTCACGGTGTGCGACCTACCCGAACTCATTGAGATGATGCATGCCGCCGTTAAAAACCAAACAGGGGCGGACCGTATCAGCGGGTTCGGAGCGGATTTATTAGACGAACAAACAACCTTTACCCAAACCTATGATGCTATTTGGATGAGCCAGTTCATCATGTGCTTCCCGGAGGATAAGATAGACACTATCCTAAAGCAGGTAACAAAAGCCATGCGTAAGGATAGTCGGTTATACTTGATGGAGGTGATGTGGAATAGGCAACAATATCCCGCAGCCGCGTTCTGTCAGACGATGAATAGTTTATACTTCATCGCTACCGCGTCGGGAAACAATAAGATGCTAACCTCGGATGTGCTGACAGCCCATCTGGAGAAGGCACATTTGGAAGTGGTCTCTATCCACGACCAGATGGGTCCGGGAGGGCATAGTTTAATGGAACTAAAATTGAAAGATTAATTATATGACAAAACAAGAAGTAATTGAAACGGTAAACGCGTTTCTGGTTGAAGATTTTGAATTAAACAAGGAAGATTTAAGTCCTGAGAAACTGATTGTTGAAGAGTTAGAATTAGACAGTTTAGACACCGTAGACATCATCGTTCGCGTGAATGAGGTGTTCGGTGTTAAGTTGGAGAAAGAAGCCCTGATGGGAATTAAGACATTGGGTGAGTTCTACGATCTCATTTATTCTCGTTTGGCATAGGTGGATAGACAATGGAGTGGCCGCACGGGCGGAAGTCGATGGGAACAACGCAGTTTGATTCGAATCTTCCGTTATATGGATCCGGTATGGTTCTACCCCCTTATGGGAGTGTGGATCGGAGGGTATCTTATTTTTGGTCGTGCCCAGCGTCAAGCTATTTGGCATTACCACCGCGAGCGACTTCATGAGAACCGCCGTCAGGCTGTTCGGGGGCTGATTAAGAACTATAACGAGTTCGGTAAGGCGATCTTGGATCGCTTTGCTTGCTGGGCAGGAAGACAAATAACCCTTACCGTTGAGGGACAAGATTTATGGGATAAGTACCTCATGCACGAACAACCCTTGGTTCTTTTGGGTTCCCATGTGGGGAACTTGGAAATAGCCGGTTATACGATTCCTATGCCCCAACCGGTACACACCCTCGTTTATATGGGGGAGAGCGAAACGGTGGAGGCGAATCGTAGCCGCTTATTCGAGCAGATGGGACTGACCATCATTCCCGTTCAGAAAGAGGGTGGACACATACTGGACATGCATCGTGCTATCGAGCAGGGACATGTTGTTTCTATCCACGGAGACCGGTTGTTTTTTTATACGCGCGCGTTGCGTACCCGCCTGCTCGAAGCCGAAGCCTCTTTTCCGGAAGGATGTTATCGCTTTGCTGTCATGGAGCAGGTGCCCGTTCTCAGTCTTTTCGTTATGCGCGAATCAAGGGGACACTATAGGCTTATTGTCAAGCAGTTGAGTGATGGTCATTACACCGCCCGCACCCATAAGGAGCAAGCACGCGAACTATTAGCCGCCTACACGGCTTCGTTAGAGAGTGTGATCCAACGCTATCCGAATCAATGGTTTAATTTTTACGAATTCTGGTCGTGATATACGCCTTAGGAACTGACATAGTAACCCCCTTGGGGGACCTCACTTCCACGCTGCGCGCCATGCGTGAGCGCCGAAGCGCGATAGGAGAACCCCTACCCTCTCTTCGAGGGCAAGAACTGGTGCAACCCGTTCGAGGAGCGTTACTGAAAGATGAACCGATCATAGAGGGGTATACACTGTTCGAGACGTTCTGTATCCGTTCCGCTCAGCGAGCCATCGCGAAGGCGGGTATTGACCCCACAAGCGAACGCTGTGTTCTTATTCTATCCTCGACCAAAGGGGATATATGGACCCCCTCCGCCACGACGGCTCGGCATATAAGTCAAGCTATAGGTATGGTTACCACGCCCCTGGTGGTCTCTTTGGCTTGCACTTCGGGCGTTTCCGCCCAACTGACCGCTTATCGGTTATTAGAAACCCGGATTTACGACACGGCGATTGTGATTGGTGCAGATTTGCTCATTGAGTTCGTGGTCAGCGGTTTTCAGTGTGTGCATGCCGTCAGCGAGAACCCATGCAAACCCTTTGATAAAGAGCGTGACGGACTGAACGTAGGCGAAGCCATCGGCACGATCATCCTCTCTGTCTCTCAGCCTCTCCGCCTCTCCACCTCCCACTGGTGCTTACTCGGCGGAGCGATTCATAACGATGCGAATCATATCTCAGGTCCCAGTCGTACGGCAGAAGGGGCATTACGTTGTATAAAAGACTGTTTGGCTTTTTGCCAAGAGGCAGAGGTCACGGACGACTTGGCGTGCATCAGTGTTCATGGTACGGCCACTAATTATAATGACGAAATGGAAGCCATCGCGCTTCATCGTGCCGGACTGGATACGTTACCGGTAGTCGCTCTCAAAGGGTACTTAGGACACACGATGGGAGCCGCCGGTGTGGTGGAAACGATCCTCACAATGGCCGTCTTAGATGAAGGATGGATACCGGCGGTCTTGGGGTATAACGAACAGGGAACGACCTATGCCATTGGAGTAAGTAAGGACGAAAGAAAGACGAATAAACAGACTTTTATCAAGATGCTGAGCGGTTTTGGAGGCGTTAATGCGGCAGTGGCGTGGACGAAGACGGGCGGAGAGGCAGAAAGGCAGAGAGGCGGAGAGGCGGAGTTGATAGGAGAATATAGGATTGAGGAGACAGGGCTGACCGAAGTGTATCGAAACAAGATCGGCGATTGGCCTAAGTTCTTCAAGATGGATAGTCTTAGTAAGATGGGGTTTGTGGGTACGGAAATGGTCTTACAGCAAACGGGAGTGATACCGGATGAGGAGAAGACTTGTGTTATCATGGCTAACCGCATATCCTCCATGAAGGATAATCGCGAGTTTGCCGCCACCATAGCAAACCACGACGATTATTTCCCCTCTCCGGCGCTGTTTGTATATACGGTCCCCAATGTGGTAACGGGCGAGATTGCTATTCGGCACCACCTTTATGGAGAAACCTCTTTTTATATACTCGACAAGGAGTCCGACTTGGACCCCATCCTGCAATCCACCGCCCTAACCACGGATGCCAAGCATATGATTGTAGGTTGGCTCGAAGAGGGTCAAGCAACGATACGAATCTATCAAATAAACTAAATATGGACGAATTAAAACAACAACTCAAAGAGCAAATCATTGAGGCTCTGAACTTAGAGGACATGACACCTGCCGATATTGATAATGCCGCCCCTCTCTTTGGCGAGGGACTGGGATTAGACTCTATCGACGCCCTGGAACTGGTCATGATGTTAGAAAAGAACTACGGCATCCGTTTTGCCGACAAACAAACCTCCAAACAAGCCCTGTCCAGCGTGGACAGTTTGGCACAATATGTAACGGAACATCGTCTTAAATAATGGTCATTGCTATCACCGGCATAGGAGTCGTCTCGGCCTTGGGTATTGGCAAACAAGCCCATCGTCAAGCCTTGCAGCAAGGTCAGTCTTACCTGACCTCCCCTCGCTATCTGCCCACCCGACACAAAGAGTGGCCGATAGGAGAGGTGCCCGCCACCAATGCCGAACTCATGGCGATATTACCTTCGCAGCGCGTACACGGTTACGACGAGTTTGTTATCAGTCGTAATGCACTTATCGGTGCCGTTGCCCTTCAAGAAGCCCTAACCGACAGTGCCCTTACCCCCCTACCCCTTATCAACGGTACCACCGTTGGCGGCATGGACACCACCGAAAACCTGTACGATGCGTGGCGGCAGGGAGAACAGGACACACTCAAGAACATAAGCGTTCATCGCGCCTCCGAGAACACGGCGATCATCGCCCACTTATGTGGTCTGACGCAGCACCGCACCGTTTCTACGGCTTGCTCCTCGGCACTGAATGCGATTATCACCGGAGCGATGATGCTCCGTGCCGGTGAGTGCCAACAGGTCGTAGTAGGAGGCGTGGATGCGATGACGCGCGTGCATCTGAACGGATTCGGTTCGTTAGGAATCTTATCCAAGCAGATATGCAAACCTTTTGCTGCGGATCGTGACGGGATCAATTTAGGCGAAGGAGCGGCTTACCTTGTACTGGAAGATGCGGCCTTAGCGACCCAACGCGGAGCCACTATTTACGGTTACATAGGCGGCTATGGCAACTGCTGTGATGCTTATCATCCCACCGCCTCCTCGCCCGAAGGTCAGGGGGCTTATCTGGCCATGCGGCAAGCACTGACCATGGCGGGTCTTGAACCGGAGGCTATTCCGTATATCAATGCCCATGGTACAGCCACCCCCAATAACGATGCCAGTGAGTGGTGCGCCATTGAGCGCGTGTTTGGAAAGACGATGCCCAAGGTAGAGTCCACCAAACCGTTAACCGGTCACACGACTTCCGCCAGCGGCAGCATAGAGGCTTATTTTACTCTCCTTCGCATGCAAGAGAAGGGATACGATTATGCGATGAGTAATGCCTTTGGTTTTGGAGGGAATGACTCGTCGATAATCTTTAGTTCGCACCCTCTCAATCTGCCCGAACTGAGGCCCGTTCGCTATTGTGAACATGAACTCATTGTCAGTCATGGCGAGTGGGACGATAAAACCTATATCCCTTCCATGCAAGCGCGACGGATGACCAAGATGGTGCGTCAACTGGTCGTGGTGGCCACCGAAGCCTTACGCTCGGCGTCAATTGCCACACCGGATGCCGTGGTGGTCGGAACGCAGTGGGGTGCGATGGTACCCTCCGTGGCTTTGCTCAATCAGGTCATTGACCAACAAGAGCAAGATCTATCGCCCTCTCTTTTTATGAACGCCACCAATAACACGATGGCAGGCGTGCTTGCGCGCCAGTTCCGGTGCCAAGGGTATAATATAACGATAATGGAAAGTGAAAGTGGGGGCAGAGAGGCTGAAAGTTGTTTTGAACAGACTAAGGAGCATGCGCTGTTGCTACTCAAGCAAGGGGAGTGTCGGACGGTGTTAGTTTGTGGATTTGATGAACAAGCGGAGGGTTGGCAATCGCTCTTGCAAGCAGCCGGCTGTCCCGCTACCAATATAGCTAAAGCACAAGTAATATGTATAAACTGATTATTCTTTCCGTGATTCAGTCGGCCTTGCTTTGTTCGGGACAAGTGCTGCTCAAGTTAGCCGTTCAACTCTTTGACAAGAGTCAGGGTTGGAGATATTTCTGGGTTCACGGCATACTGACCAACTGGTATCTGATGGGGTGTGGCGTTGTGATGACGGCAGCGGCTCTGCTATGGATGTATATCCTTCGCCATTTTCCTTTCTCCGTGGCTTATCCGCTATCCTCGATGGCGTTTGGTTTTGGAGTGATTGCCGGGATATTGGTCTTTCATGAGTCCGTGAGTTGGCACCAATGGATAGGATTGATTATTATTATTTTAGGATGTATCGTTATTGCCAAATAATCGTTTTGTTGGGGCTTTTTGCCTTGCCCCTTGCGGCGCAGCAGCGCATTGAAGCCGATTTTGTTCAAACGCGCACCTTGGCTGTTTTGTCCGAACCTATCGTTCAGCGAGGGCACTTTTGCTATCTCTATCCGGATAGTGTGAGTTGGATCTATGAGGGACAGACAGCTCTGTCTATGCCCCAGCAGATGGCCTCGCTTATTAACCGCATCGCCACGGGGGATACGACTGCTTTGCAAACCGCTTTTCGGATAGAAAAAGAGGGAAACGAATGGCGTTTGTATCCTATCAAGAAACAAATGAGTCGCCTCTTCTCGAGCCTACAGATTAGGTTGGGAGACTTGGGGGCTGCCGAGCAGGTTATCATGACCGAACCCACGGGCGACGAGACACGCATTGATTTTAATCACATACAAGTACAATAATATGAAACGAGTTGTAATTACAGGAATGGGTATTTACTCCTGCTTAGGTACCACCTTGGATCAGGTTCGCCAATCCCTTTACGAGGGACGATCGGGCATTGTGGCCGATCCTGAACGCAGACAGATGGGCTTTCGCAGTATTCTAACCGCTAAATTACCCACCCCCGACTTAAAAGAAGTACTCAATCGCCACCAGCGCGCTTTCTTGCCCGAGGAGGGTCAGTACGCCTATTGCGCCACCGCAGACGCTCTGCGTCAAGCCGGAATAGATGAGGACTATTTGCTTCATAACACCGTAGGAATCCTTTACGGCAATGACTCCTCGGCGGAGGCCGTGGTTAAGAGCGTCGATCGTATTCGAATGATGAAAGACACCACCATGTGCGGTGCGTCCGCTATCTTCCAATCGATGAACTCCACGGTCACCATGAACTTAGGTTGCCTCTTCCATCTACGGGGTATTAACATGACCATCTCGGCGGCTTGCGCCAGCGGCAGTCACGCCATCGGTTTGGGAACCTTACTCATTCGCAACGGTTTGCAGGATATGATCGTTTGCGGCGGGGCACAAGAAGCCAATCCTATCGGAGCAGCCGCTTTTGACGGTATATCCGCTTTCAGCCTACGGGAGAACGAACCCACAAAAGCGTCCCGACCTTTTGACCGCGATAGGGATGGTCTTATTCCCTCGGGCGGTGCCGGAACGGTGATATTAGAGGAGTACGAGCATGCCGTTCAACGCGGAGCCACCATCTTAGGTGAGGTGTTAGGATATGGTTTTTCGGGAAACGGAGATCATATAGCCAATCCCAATGTGGCGGGTCCGGTCAGTTCGCTGGAGAACTGCTTGCGCGACGCCGGACTGCAACCCAAGGACATAGAGTATATCAACGCCCACGCCACCTCTACCCCTATAGGGGATAGCAGTGAGGCCAAGGCGATCTTCCAAGTGTTCGGAGAAAAAACGGTGCCGGTTACGTCCACTAAGTCGATGACCGGTCACGAGATGTGGGCCGCGGGGGTGACGGAAACGGTATATAGTTTGCTTATGATGCAGAACGGCTTTATTGCTCCTAATATCAATTTTGAGAACCCCGATGAGGATAGCCAACACTTGTGGATACCCTCTACTCGGTTGGATAAGCCGTTCAAGACGTTTCTCAATAACTCCTTCGGTTTCGGAGGAACGAATTCCAGTTTGATTATTCGTAGCCTATGATTCTTGATGCTAAACAAGTTCTCCAACTCCTCCCGCAGCGGGCGCCTATCGTTATGGTGGACGGGGCGAAGAGAGTGGAATGTGAAAGTGAGAGTGAGGCACAACTGACCATTACCCCCGATAACTGGTTTGTGGCCGATAATGTCTTTTTGGAAGCCGGGGTGATGGAGCACCAAGCCCAGTCGGTGGCCGTTTGTTTAGGTCTGCAAAACAAAGATCAACACCCCCGCACGCGACAGATGGGTTTCATTGCCGAAGTGAAGAATTTTCACCTCTCGCGTCTGCCGAAGGTAGGCGAGACATTATATACCCGTGTTACTCTAACCGCTGAGGTAGAGGGTGTGCTGCTCATGGAGGCTAAGACGTGGTGCGATGGCCAACCGACCACCGGGGACGAGCGAGAACTGATTGCCCAATCACAACTCAAAATATTTTTACCGTCATGACCGATTACTATAGCATTATACATCAACAGATAGGACAAGGTCAAGCTTGTTTTGAGTTATCTCTCAATCCCTCTTGCCAAGTCTATAAGGGTCATTTCCCAACGCGTCCTATTGCCCCCGGAGCTTGCTCCTTGGAGATGATTCGTCAATGCGCCTGCTTGGCTTTGGGTCAAACGGTGAGGTTCACGTCCATCAAGCAATGTAAGTTCCTTTTGCCCTTGGAACCGTCCATTCATAAGAACCTCACATTAAACCTCACATGGAACGAACAGTCCCTCGTTGCCGTCATGACGTACCGCGAGCAAGTCGTGATAAAGTTGAAAGTGTAAAGTTTAAAGTTTAGAGTTGAAAGAAGTTGTTGTCATAGGAGCCGGGTTGAGCGGGTTGGTGGTAGCCAGTCTATTAGCCAAGAAAAAATATAAGGTAACCGTTTTGGAGCAAGCCCATCGGGTAGGAGGCTGTTTGCAGTCCTTTGAGCGAGAGGGTGTGAGTTACGACACGGGGTTTCACTTTGTGAGCGGACTGGTTCCCTTTACTCCCGTTTGGCGGTTATTTAGGCGATTGGGGTTACTCTCGCTTCCCTGGCTTAAACAGCGCGAGGTGGAGGTTCATTTGGGTGACACGACGTATCATCTGCCTTGTTCGCTTCGTCGCTGCAAGCGTTATTTGATAAAACATTTCCCTGACCAAAAACAAAACCTCAACACCTATTTCCGTACATTGGATACCATCGCCCATTGTCCCTTGGAAAAGACGCTTCCTTATTGGGAGCGCAATGCATGGAAATGGTTGAGTGCCATCATCACGGACCCACGGCTTATCAACGTTCTTTCCTCCATGTCCCTTATTATCAATTTAAGAAAGGACAGCCTTCCCCTCTTCTCCTATGCGGAGATTATGTGGGGTCTTTTGTCCTCCACCCGAAGAATCCAAGGAGGAGGTGCTGCCTTGGTGAACCGATTGCAGTCCCAATTGGAAAAAGCAGGAGGACAAATCGTTTGCTGTGCTGCGGTTAAGTACATACAGGAGAACGAATCGGGAGTAACGGGTGTTCAACTTGAGGACGGACGCTCCTTCCCCGCCGAGGTGGTTATCAGTTCCGTTCATCCGTATCAAACGATGCGACTGCTGTCCGAGACCTCTCATATGCGTTCTATCTACCGTCGGCGTGTTTCCCAACTTCCCTCTACCCCCGGGTGCTTTACGGTGAATATACGCCTCCAAAAGGGAGTTTACGATTTGCCTTCGCATCCTATTTATATCCACGCAGAGGAACAACTCTGGGATCGGGAATGTAACGGACTACATGCGATGATATATACCTATCCGGAGCAACAAGCGGTGGATATACTCTTTCCTTCCGATTGGAAAAAGTGGAACGTGAAGAGTGGGGGCAGAGAGGCTGAGAGGCTGAAAGGCAACAGGCCAGAGAGTGAGTATCAGGCATTGAAGCAACGAGAGGCTGAGAAAGGGATCGCGTTAGCCCAAACCGTACTACCCAACCTCAAGGAGCATATGATTTCGTATTCCTGTTCCACCCCGCGGACATGGTATCGTTATACCAAGACACATGAGGGGTCGGCCTACGGAACGATCAAAGATTACCGGTCAATCGAGACCACCTTATTATCCCCAAAAACGCCCCTAAAAGGATTATACCTCACGGGACAGTCCTTGGTTCAGCACGGCGTAGTGGGAACCACCCTATCGGCCTATTTTACCTATCAATCCGTCCTTTCTCAAATCAGCAATCAGAAATCAGAAATAAAAATATGAATGCATTAGTAACAGGAGCCAGTCGCGGCATTGGCAGAGCCATTGCCCTTCGCTTAGCCCAAGAGGGTTATCATGTCATTATCAATTATCGCAGTAATGATGCCGAGGCACAACGCACATTAGAAACCATCACGCAGGCGGGTGGTTCGGCAGAGTTGCTCAAGTTTGATGTGTCGTGCGAGCAAGCTTCGCGACAAGCCATTGAGGGTTGGTTACAAACCCATGAGAACGAATATATAGCCGTTCTTGTCAATAATGCAGGCATCCGCAAGGATGACCTCATGGTCTTCCTCAAACCGGAGGATTTTGAGTCCGTTATTCGCACCAATCTGCTGTCCTTCTATAATGTGACGCAACCCCTATTACCCCAGATGATTCGTTATCGTTACGGACGCATCGTGACCATGGCATCCCTCTCGGGCGTGAAGGGACAAGCCGGTCAAACCAATTACTCGGCGGCAAAAGGAGGACTGATTGCTGCCACCAAAGCGTTGGCGCAAGAGGTAGCCAAGAAGAAGATAACGGTTAACGCCGTGGCTCCGGGTTTTGTGAGAACGGATATGGTGGAGGGATTGGACGAGAAAATGCTCGTTCAGTATGTCCCTGTGGGCCGTTTCGGTGAACCCGAAGAGGTGGCTGCATTAGTGAATTTCCTTGTTTCTGACCAGGCCGCCTATATTACGGGCGAATGTATCAATATCAACGGAGGACTCTATTCATGATTTGCGGACTCATTCCGACATATAATAACGAAAAGACGATTGTCAATGTGGTGGAGCGAACTCTCGCCCAAGTACCCACGCTCATTGTTGTGAACGATGGTTCAACGGATGGCACCGCAGCACTTCTAACCTCTCTTGAGCAACAACACCCCGAATTGGTGGTGATCACTTCTGTTTCCAATAAAGGCAAAGGAGCGGCCCTAAAAATGGGTTTTGAGAAAGCCAAGGAGTTAGGATATAGTCATGTTGTCACGCTGGATGCCGATGGACAACACTTTCCGGAGGATATACCTGCCCTCGTTCATGTCAGTCGTATCCGCCCCGAGGCTATTATCGTGGGCAGTCGGGGAACCAAGCACGAGAACATGCCGACGCAATCCACTTTTGCCAATCGTTTCTCTAATTTCTGGTTTGCGGTTCAGACGGGATTATACCTTCCCGACACGCAGACGGGATTTCGCGTTTATCCCTTGGATCAGACTCACGGTCAGGCCTTGATGACGCGGCGTTATGAAGCGGAACTGCTCCTTCTCGTTCTGTCGGCTTGGGCCAACACACCGATTATTCCGGAACCGGTACGCGTGTATTATCCGCCCAAGAGTGAACGGGTCTCCTCTTTCCGTCCCTTCCGCGATTTTACGCGCATCTCCATCTTGAATACCTTCCTTTGTATTCTGGCGCTTATCTATGGTTTACCCCGTCGGTATGGTCGTTTTGTCTATTATGCGCTATGCTTTATCGTTTTTGCTGTAGCCGGTAAACTATTTACCACCCTCTACCGCCTTCATCCTACCGCTTCCAACGAGCAGAAGATGCATCGTCGTATTCAGCGGGGCTGTCAGATTTTCCTATCCGCTTTCCCAACGGCTAACTATACGGTCAACACCTCGCTGCAGGCGGTGGATAAAAATAAGCCGGCCATCTACATTGCCAACCACTCGTCCCTTTTAGATGTGGTTTGCTTGTTGGCCTTGAACGATAAGATGCGCCTTGTGGGAAAGGATAAGATTATCCGCAATCGCTTTTATGGTCGAACGGCTAAAACGATAGGTTTTATTCCTATCACAACGGGAATAGAGGACATGACGCCCATCGTCAAACATTGGACCGATCAGGGTTATTCGATAGGCATCTTCCCCGAGGGCACTCGTTCGCGGAACGGAGTACCTATCCGTTTCCGGTCGGGAGCTTTCTTCCTTTCCGAACAACTGAACCTACCTATTCAGCCGGTCGTTTTAGAAGGTTTCTGGGCTGCTCTGCAAAAGCAACCTTTCCATGTCGGTAAGACACCTCAACTATGCGCTAACCTCCTACCTGTAATTAACCCGAACGACACCCAATGGGGCACCACTCACTTGGAACGGGCCAAGGCAATGAGGGCTTACTATGATCACTATTTAATGCACGAACAATGAAACGATATACTATCCTTTTATTCTGTCTGATTTCCGTCATCTCGATGGCAGGCAAACGCCATGAGTTGCAACCCCACCTTGTAGATTCGGTGTCCAACACGGGCGCGGCAGTGATTATCTGTCCGGGAGGATCCTATTCCTGGTTATGTATGAAGGAGGAAGGGAATGAGGTCGCCCAATGGCTTAATGATAACGGCATCAATGCCTTTGTGTTGCCTTACCGTGTTGCCACGATTCCGGCTTATGTATTTGGTTTTAGGGTTCTTGGTTTGGGACATAAATATCCCGACATGTTAGAGGATGTGGAGAATGCTTTGCAGTGGGTTTACACCCATGCCGATTCGCTCCGTCTGGATACAACAAAAATAGGCGTTATGGGTTTCTCGGCAGGAGGACACTTGGCCATGATGTCGTATTTATATAACCGAACAGAGTATAAACCCACTTTCATTTGCTCCCTCTATCCGGTGGTGACGATGACGGGTAGTTACACCCATAAGCGCAGTCGAAGAGGAGCGTTAGGGGTATGGCGGCAATGGAATAAAACGATGCAGGACTCTCTTTGTTTACAGACGCATATGCGATCGGATTGTCCCCCTGTCTTTTTGGCGAACTGCGTGGATGACCCCGTTGTGGATTATCGCAATAGTCTTTTATTAGACTCCGCCATGACGGCGATGGGAGTTCCTCACCTCTATATTCAATACCCCACCGGAGGCCATGGTTTCGGAGCCTCTGAACAGAAGGGTTCCCTCGAAGCCAGACAATGGAAAGCAACCTTTATCAATTGGTTAAAAGAAGATGTATATAAGTAAAAACAAAGGACAGGAAATCATCCTTAACGGCAGTCAGGGTCGCCTTGCTGCCACATTAGTACAACCGCAAAATACGGATACTTTGGTCATACTCATGCACGGCATCTGTTCCCATCGGAACTTTTCTTTCCTGCGTGAGGTAGCGGATGCCTTGGCAGCAGCCTCAATAGCTTCGCTGCGTTTTGATTTTAACGGGCACGGTCAGAGCGAGGGTTCGTTTGCTAAGATGACTATTGAGAACGAACTATTAGACGCGCAAGCCGTACTGGACGAAGTTTCGCGTTGGTCGTGGGTCAAGAAGATTTTCTTGGTAGGTCTCTCTTTAGGGGGCGTGGTTGCCGGTTTATTGGCCGCCAAGAACGAGAATAGCATTAGCGGCATCGTTCAAGTAGCACCGGCAGCGGTGATGCATGATGACGCGTTGGCAGGAAAGAAAAAACTGTTCCTGTTTAAGAAATTGAGCGAGGCTTACCTTCAAGCGGCACGTGAGATAGACATCTATACTCGCTCTTGTTCCTATGCGGGTCCCGTTTGCCTTATTCACGGCAAGAAAGACTCCATCGTACCCTATCGCTACAGTGAGCGTTACAACGAATGCTATCCCCAAGCGCAATTGCACCTATTAGAGAAGGAGAACCACCTGTTGCTGCACGATCCTTCCCTCATCACCCGACTCACCGTTCAATTCATCACTAATCACTAACCACTAACCACTAATCACTAACCACTAATCACATGGATATCGAATTTGCCTCATCGCAGGACATAAAGCAGTATCAAGAGCAGTTATTGCATAAGCAATTAGTCTATCTGCAAGCCCATTCGCCGTTCTATCAGCGGATGTTTAAGGAGCATAATATAGATATTAATACGATCCGTTACTTGGAAGACTTGCAGCGTCTGCCCTTCACCGAGAAAGAGGACCTACATCGTTGCAGTAACGATTTCTTATGTTGTACACGAAGGGAGATTGTGGATTATAGTACCACCTCCGGCACAACGGGCGAACCCGTTACCTTTGCCTACACCGAAGCGGACTTGCAACGCCAAGCACTCAATGAGTATAAGTCGTTCACGGCGGCGGGTCTCACCCCCGACTCTGTGGTACAACTCATGCTCACCATGGATAAGCGTTTTATTGCAGGAATGGCGTATAGTTTAGGTTTGCGCAAACTCGGTGCCGGGATTATCCGCGTGGGTAATGGTATTCCCGAATTGCAGTGGGACACTATCGCACGTGTTAAACCGGATGTGCTTATGTGCGTGCCCTCTTTTATTTTGAAGATGATTGACTATGCCAAGCAGCATGAGATTGATTATCACCATAGCTCGGTGCGTAAACTCGTCACGGTCGGAGAAGGATTACGCAATCAAGATTTCACCCTTAACCTCTTGGGGCAGCGTATTCATGACTTATGGCCCGAGGTGGAGATGTACGCCACCTATTCATCTACGGAGATGGGAGCCACTTTTGCCGAATGTGAATGTCAGTGCGGAGGGCACTTGCACCCCGAGTTGGTGATTATTGAGATTATTGGAGACGACAACCTTCCCGTTCCGGATGGTCAGCCCGGCGAAGTGGTGATGACCACCCTCGGTGTGGAGGCCATGCCTCTGCTGCGGTTTAGAACGGGGGATATAGCCGCTAAGATTACCGAACCCTGTGCCTGCGGAAGGAATAGTTATCGTCTTACCCCTATTATCGGCCGAAAGCATAACATGCTCAAGATAAAAGGAACAACCATCTATCCTCCTGCCATCAATGATGTATTAGATAACTCGCCGGAGGTGCTTAACTACGTGGTGGTTGCCCGCACCTCGGATACAGGTATGGATCATGTGCTTGTCCGCGTCGGCCTCAACCCAACAGCCAACACCTCACACCTCACACCGGACACCATCATTCACGACCTCAAGGACCGCTTCCGCGCTCGCTTGCGTGTCACGCCGGAAATAGAGATCTTGCCTGCGGATGTGATTTCCCGTATCAATTTCCCGCCCAAGGCGCGTAAACCTATTCGTTTTATTGATGAAAGGACTCATTAAAATATATGACCGGCTTCGGTTGCACAAGGGACTGCTTGGACTGAGCTGTGCGTTGGTGGTAGTGGGACTTATCGTTCTCACGCTGCGCTTGCGTTATGAGGAGGATATCTTTGATTTCTTGCCCCAAAATGCAGATTATACCGAATCGATGGAGGTCTATTCCCAACTCAGCGAAGCCTCCCGGATTGTCATTATCTTTGAGGGGAATAATCAGGACTCCATTGTAGAAGCCATTGACGCCTTTGCCGAGCGGTGCGAACAGACCATCACTCAGGTGGATATGACCTCTGTCCTCTCCCGCCTCCATTTTGTTTATGACCATCTACCCTATTTCCTAACCGAGTCCTCATATCAATTCTTAGATTCGGTATATCAATCACCGGATACGCTGCGAGCCATCATGGCGGCCAATAAGCAGGTACTCTCCCTACCGGGCACCTCGTTCCTCTATCCGGCCCTTGCGCGCGACCCGCTTCATCTGGTTCCTATCGCGCGTTCTATCGCCGGACAATACGCCTCGGCGCAGTCTAATTTTGATACCTATAATGGTTATATGGTCACCAAGGACGGACACAAAGGTTTTGCCTTTTACGATTCGCCTTACGGCAGTACCGAGACACAGCATAATGCCGCTTTAGTGGACTCATTGACGGCTCTTACACAGGCGGTGGAGGAAGTTTATACTACGATCGATGTGCGACTGTTGGGATCGCCCGTCATTGCCGTTGGTAATGCTCGCCGCATCAAGCGCGACTCTATGGGAGCTATTATTTGTTCGTCGGTGCTGATCTTGGCATTGCTGTTCTATTCCTTCCCCCGCAAGCGGGACATCGGATTGATTGTACTCTCCGTTGGTTTTGGTTGGCTATGCGGTATGGCGGCTTTAGCGGCATTTTTCGGTCAGGTTTCTATGATTGTACTCGGCATTGGTTCGGTGCTCATAGGCATAGCCATCAATTATCCGTTGCATCTATTAGTTCACCAGCGATATACTACGTCCGTAAGACAGACATTAGAGGAAGTCTTGTCGCCTCTCATTACGGGTAACATCACCACTGTGGGAGCGTTTATGGCACTCATTCCGTTACACTCACCGGCCTTGCGTCAGTTGGGTCTTTTCGCGTCGGCCATGTTCTTGGGAACGATTCTGTTTTGTGTCTTCGTTCTTCCCCATCTCATGTCCTCCACCCCCACCCCTATCCGCGAACTGTGCCTTCCTAACTTTAAACTTTCCACTTTAAACTTTAAACTTTCAACTTTACTATTGCTCGTCCTATTTTTATGTTCGGGTCTTTTCCTCTTAATCAAGCGTCCCACGATGTTCGACCCCAATTTGAGTCACATCAACTATATGACGGAGCAGCAGCGGTCGGATTTTGCGTGGTTTGAGAGTCTTAGTCCCGTCTCTGACGAACCGGCTTATCTTGCATCCACGGCAAGGGAGGAATTGAACCGTCGTTGGGCATTATGGGAAGCCTTCTGGTTGGAACATGACCAACAAGTGTTGGCGGAAAAGGTACAATCGGCAGGGCAGCAAGCAGGTTTTATGCCTACGGCTTTTGCTGCTTTTGGCAGCACCTTGGCTTCTGTTCAGCAAACTCAAACAGAGGATGCTTCTCAGTTAGCTCAAGTCTGGCCAGGACGATTTGATAGTCAGGCGATGAATAAACATGTCACCACCACGCTCACCGACCATTTTGATTATATCGGCATGATTTGTTCGCTCATCGTGTTTGTTTTTCTGTGCATCAGTTTCCGTAGTTTGAAATTGGGTATTATTGCTTTTGTACCGATGCTGCTCAGTTGGGTTTTAATTTTTGGATTGATGTATCTTTTCGGATTGCAGTTTAATTTGGTGAATGTTATTTTAGCTACCTTTATTTTCGGTCAAGGGGATGACTATACTATTTTTGTGGTCGAAGGCTTGCGCAACGAGCGACTTTACGGCAAGCGTTTATTGGACCAATATAAGCAGTCCATTATCCTTTCCGCGACCGTTATGTTATTAGCTATTGGTGTTTTGGTTTTCGCCAAGCATCCGGCGATGCATTCCTTAGGAGCCGTAACACTCATAGGCATGAGCTGTGTGCTGCTTATGG
This sequence comes from Paludibacteraceae bacterium, assembly GCA_045599545.1. Classification (GTDB taxonomy): domain Bacteria; phylum Bacteroidota; class Bacteroidia; order Bacteroidales; family Paludibacteraceae; genus Colicola. The sequence goes on from JAZRWG010000049.1 coordinate 24,638, forward strand.
CTTTTGTTGTTCCGCCTCTTTTATACAAAAAAACAAACAAATAATTAAGTTATACGTTGTACAAAGTTTTAACCATAGCAGGTTCTGATTCCGGCGGAGGAGCCGGCATTCAAGCGGACATCAAAACGATATCCGCTTTGAGCGGTTATGCCGCTTCGGCAATTACCGCCGTCACGGTACAGAACACCCTCGGCGTACAGGCCGTTCACCCCATCCCACCGGATATAGTCAGCGAACAAATCCAAGCCGTACTCGACGACATCGGTGCCGATGCCATCAAGATCGGTATGCTCTTTAATGCCGACATCATTCACGCCGTAGCGAGGGTTTTAGGCGGAAAGGCGGAAGGGCAGAGAGGCAGAGAGGCGGAGAGGATAATTGTCCTCGATCCCGTCATGGTCTCCACTTCGGGGCATCGATTGATGAACGAGGACGCGATTGAGACCCTCTGTGCTGAACTCATTCCGCTTGCCACCCTTATTACCCCCAATCTACCCGAAGCCGAGGTGCTGTTAGGAGAGAAAATAACGGACCTCAAGACTGCCGCGCAAGCCCTTGCAGAAAAATACAAGGTGTCGGTGTTAGTCAAAGCAGGACACCTTATACCCTACCCCCCTACCCCTCTACCCCCATACACCCAACTCCAATTGACGGATGTGCTATATGATTATAAGGAAAAACGCGTGTACACGTACTCGCACGCATGCGTGCAGACAAGCAACACGCACGGAACGGGCTGCACCCTGTCTTCGGCCATCGCTACCTACCTTGCCCAAGGGCACAAATTAAGCGAGGCGGTGGGACTTGCTATCAACTATTTGGAGGGTGCCATTTTGTCAGCCAAAAATCGGATTTTAGGGCATGGTTTCGGTCCCGTTGACCACTTTTTTGCACAAAAATGAGTTAAAAATGCATTTTTTTGTAAAAAAATTTGGTCAATTGAAATAATTTCCTTATCTTTGCACGCTTTTTTAACCGAAAGCCCCCACGGGGACCCCGAAAAGTCCCACTTTTTGGGGAGAGGAGGAATCGCGGCCACTACCTATTATCGCGGAGCGATGATATCGTGGTAAGCGGATTCCGACGAACGGCGGATTCGTATATCGGTTAGTACGTCAGATTTTCATTCTAAAAAGAGCAGTTCGACTCTGCTATCCGCTACCAAATACCGACCTTCCTCAAAGGTAACAGATTGTTTAATTTTTAATTGAAATTGAGATGGCTAATCATCACTCTTCATTAAAACGAATTCGCCAAACGGCAGCTCGCAAGGCTCGCAATCACTACTACGCTTTAACTACGCGTAATGCGGTTCGCAAACTGCGCGCAACTACCGAGAAAGCTGAGGCTTCGGCCCAACTCCCGAAGGTTACTTCGTTGCTGGATAAGCTTGCTAAACGCAACATTATTCATCGCAATAAAGCTGCGAACCTGAAGTCCAAATTGGCTGTTTACGTTAACAAACTTGCGTAAAGAAATTCGAACATCGGTAAAAGGCTGCCTGTTGGTGGCCTTTTTTGTCATTTTTGACTGTGGCACCCTCCTCGCACAAGCGCAGGCAGATACTACTTATGTGGCATTCCTCCACGATGTCTATGTATATGCTCCGCTGCAATTCAAAAATAAACGTCAGGAGCAATTCTATTGGAGAACGGTGCGCGACGTGAAGAAGTGTCTTCCATATGCCAAAATGATCTCGGCGGATATGGCCTATGCCGATGCCGAAATGGCTAAACTCGCAACCGACAAGGAGCGTAAACAGTGGTGGCGAAAATTTGAACGCTCGCTGTTCAAGAAATACGAAAAAGATTTTCGTAACATGTACGCCTCCCAAGGGCAAATGCTCATGAAACTGCTGGACCGCGAGAGCGATAAGACGAGTTACGAACTCATCCTTCACTACAAGAGCAAAGCAGCAGCCGATTTTTGGCAGTTCGTAGCCAAACTATTTAAAAACGACCTTAAAGAGGGATATGACGGATCCGACAAGGACAAGATCATCGAGCGAGTCATTAACCTCGTGGAAGCCGGACAACTTTAAACTTTAAACTTTAAACTACAATACATATGGATCTAACTTTTCAAATCAACTATCGTACAGAGTTTGGACAAAGCCTCTGTATCATTGAGACCAAAGCGTCCATCTTAGGCTGGACAGAACAAAACCCCTTGGAGTTGCATTGCCAAGGACAAGACTTCTGGACCGCCACTATTCCGGTAAGCGACTTTGCCGGTGCCATTGAATACAAGTACGCCATTCGCGTAGAGGGCGGTTATATCTACGAGGCGGGTGAACCGCGCGTGATTACCCTCAAAGCCACCGACAAGAAACTCGTTATTCGCGACTTCTGGCAGGCTATTGATTACGAGAAATCGTTCTACACCACCGCCTTCCTTAAATCCCTCTTCCGTCGTCAAAACCCCGTGACCGCCAAAGCGCCTAAGGGAAATATCCGCTTCAGCATCGACCTGCCGCAGATCCTGCCCTCACAAGGTGTAGCCATCCTCGGTAACGTACCCGAATTAGGAAACTGGAATGTGGATAATAAACTCGTGCTTGCCGATGGCGATTTCCCTGTTTGGAAAGGCGACATCGATGTTAAGAACGCCACTTGTGTGGAGTATAAGTACTGCATCTTCGACCTTCATTCGGGACAAATAGTGGACCTTGAATGGGGCGAGAACCGCCAGATATGGGGTATCCAAAAGGGCGTTAAGATCATGCAGAACGACCGTGCTTTCCGTCGCACCCAACCGCGCTTCAAAGGTGCCGGTGTGGCGATTCCCGTTTTCTCACTTCGCACCAACGAGGGCTTTGGTATCGGTGAGTTCCTCGACCTCAAGAAGATGGCCGACTGGGCTGCCCTTACGGGACAAAAGATGATCCAAACGCTCCCCATCAACGACACGACCCTCACGCACACTAACAGGGACTCTTATCCCTATAATGCCGTGAGTGTGTTTGCTTTGCATCCCATCTACATCAATATTCCTCGCATGGGTCGTTTGACACCCGCTCAACTCAAGAAATACGAGGCTACCAAAGAGGAGTTCAACAAGAAAACCATCTCCGATTATCAGTGCGTTTACGACGAGAAAATGAAATACTTCAAGGCCTTGTTTAAGACCGAAGGCGAGGCTCTATTCAGCAGTAAGGAGTACAAGGACTTCTTCAAGAAGAACGAAGACTGGCTTGTTCCTTATGCCGCTTTCTTGGCCAAACGCGATAAGCAGAAGAAGGAACTCTATTACTTCCTCCAGTTCCATGCCGACCTCCAACTGAGCGAAGCCGTGGCTTATGCTCACTCGATTGGTGTGGCGATGAAGGGTGATATACCTATCGGCATCTCCCCCGACTCGGTGGATGCTTACACCAACCCGCAATTATTCAACCTCAACGCCTCTGCCGGTGCTCCGCCTGATGATTTCGATGCACGCGGTCAGAACTGGGGTTTCCCGACGTATAACTGGGACGAGATGAGCAAGGATAACTACCTGTGGTGGCGTCGTCGTTTCCAAAAGATGCAAGACTATTTCGACGCTTATCGTATTGACCATATCCTTGGTTTCTTCCGTATCTGGCAGATGCGCAAGAGCGATGTTTGGGGATTATGCGGTCACTTCTCGCCGGCGATGCCCTACTCTCTCCAAGACCTTTGGAACATGGGCGTTTGCCTTGACGAAGACCGAATGACCAAGCCTTATATCCGTTCTAACTTCTTGGGCGATGTGTTTGGTTTTGATACCAATTATGCCAAAGATCATTTCCTCAATACCAATGACGGTTATATCTATTGGTTCAAGCCCGAGTTTGACACCCAAGTGAAGGTGCAAGAATACTTCGAGCACGGCGAGGGCGCTAATCTGCCGGAGGGACAAAGACTGAACCTGCGTGACGGTTTGTACTACCTCCACTGCGAGGTGCTGTTCGTGCGCGATCAAGTGCATCCCGAACTCGTTCATCCGCGTATCTCGATGTATCAGTCGCATTCGTTCAACGAGTTATACACCGACCAAAAGCGCGTGCTCATGGGTATCTATAATGACTATTTCTACAAGCGTCACACCGAGTTCTGGCGAGAGAGCGCGATGCGCAAACTGCCCACGCTTATCGGTGCCACCAAGATGCTCGTTTGTGGTGAGGATTTAGGTATGGTTCCTGCTTGCGTTCCGCAAGTGATGAACGAATTGCAGATTCTCTCGCTTGAGATTCAGCGCATGCCCAAGGACCCGACCGTTACTTTTGCTCATCCGGCAGACGCTCCGTATCTGAGTGTTTGCACCACAGGAACCCACGACACCAACCCGCTTCGCGCTTGGTGGGAAGAGGACCGCGGCAAGACCCAGCAGTTCTACAACGAGCAGTTAGGTTGGTGGGGTGAAGCACCGCAGCAGATGAGTCCTGAGATTGCCGAAGCTATCGTTAATCAGCATATGTACAGTCCCGCCATGTGGGTGATCTTGCCGTTGCAAGACTACTTGGCAATGGATGGTAATATCCGCATTAAGGATCAGTTTGCCGACCGCATTAACTTGCCCTCCAACACGCGTCATTTCTGGAACTACAGGATGCATATCTCTCTCGAGGAACTCCTCACCAAGGACGAGTTCAATAAGAAAGTGAAAGCGATGACGGGAGTGAGATAAACACTCCCCCATCGCTTACAGAGGGAAACCTCTCGTTTCGCCAAACGTAAAGTCGCTCCGGCGACACCGATAAATTTCATCGCTCACCGATGTAAAACAGTGAGGACAAACAATTCTAAACGTGCTTTTTGAGAAAAAAGTGCGTTTTTTTGTATTTTTTTGCAACCACTGACAAAAAGTGTCAGTACCTCGTTGTAATTTTGCAGCGTCAAACGATTAAAAACCCGTCCGAACAACACACCGGACACTAAACACAAGTATTATTATGGAACGAGAGAACAACATTTTAGCAGGAGCGTGCATCCTTATTATTTTTAGTATGATTACATATGCGTGTGTGCAATTGGCTGCGATTTTCTAGGCTTTTGCGTACAAAGTGAAAATAAATTTGCGTATATCGTAAAAAAACATTATCTTTGCGGTCGCAAAGCAAACGCAAAGGGAAAAGGAAAGATAAAAGATGGAAATAAAATGAATAGTATGGATAGTCAATTACAAACACAAAATCTTTATTCCAAGATAGCGATCCAATTGCAGAAAGATT
>JAZRWG010000050.1:0-20359 GCA_045599545.1 Paludibacteraceae bacterium
GGGTTTTAGCAAGCAGAGGGTGTTGTGCTCTACAGGAAGAATGCGTCCTGTGGGCATAAACTCGTTATCCATCTCCAAGTATTGGTCCGCTTCTACCTCAAAGGTCTGTTCCAATGCCGTTCCCTCGCCGCGCAGATTAAAATAAGCGTGATTCGTCAGGCTCAGATAGGTTGGTTGGGAAGGGATCACTTCGTGATGAATAGTCACGCATCCGTCCGAGGATAATGTGTATGTAACTTCTATCCGCATCGGAGGATAATGACCATACTTATCCACATAATCCAGTCCTAATTTCACGGTATTCGCTGTCTGTTCTATGCATTGGAATTCCTTGTTATGAAAAGACGATACCCCCGAATGATTCACTATTCCTTGTGCTGTCATTACACGATTAGCAAAGGGACCTATGGTTCGGCCCATATAATGCTCATCGCTCATAAAACCCTCCTCGGTGGCATACCCCGCCAAGACATCCGCCATCTTTCCGTTTTTATCGGGAAAGAAAGCCGATAACCAAGAGGCTCCGGTAGAGCAAACCGTAATGGATGCTCCGGAAGGATTGGTTAATATGTAGGTGTTCCTAAAACGCTCCATTCTTGTCCGTTGCGTTCAATCACGATTTGATTATGACTTAGTTTCTTCGTAACCTTCTTTTCGGAAGCAGTAAGTAGGTTGAATCCCGTTCCGCTTTTAGGATAAATCTTGAGCAGTATCGGTGTAGCACGTTCCATGGTCAATTGCCAACCGTCTGTCAAATCATAGTATTTATCACTAAACAACTCGTGAGCCACATAATCCTTTGTTCTATCCAATCCTAATGGGTCATATTGCACCTGATACCTATCTCTGCTTCCCGAGAAATTGAAGTGGCATACATAAATCGTGTCTGCCACACGGGTATAATAGGTGTCAGCACAGCCATCCCCTTTGGGCGGGGTGAGAGGCCTGAAAGCTTTCGTTTGTCTTGCCACCTCTAAGAGCGGATTGGTAAGCAACTTCTTGGCTCTTTCCTGTGCCGTTGTTTGGGTGCCATAATCGTCTCCGATACACATCATGCCCGTTATCAGTCCCGACATGAGGCGGCATTTATTAACGGACTCCGATTGACCCTCAAAGCATATATTATCGGCATCGTTATACGAATAAACATGGTCGAGCCACCATCCAAACGTGGTCGAGTTGAGGGTGTATTGGGTATTTTCCAACGACCCGTACGCATCACAAGCAATGCGGCGACCGTGGGCAAAATTCGCCGGGAAAAGGGGAGCAATAGACAGATTGATATACATTTTTCCCTCCGCCACAGAGTCCAAGAACGCCATACCTTGACAATAAGCTTGAATACCGGTGGTGATAGAAGGGTCATAATGACTATCCGCTTCAAGAGCACCATGATCCATGAAGTCAAGTTTAACAAAGTCATAACCCCATTTTTGGAAGTTCGTGATATATTGAACAATACGAGCTCTCGTTCCCGGATGGGTGGGGTCACAGGCATTGGCTCCCGTACGATTGAGCGCTTGTCCGTTATGGTAAAGCCATATATCCTTATATTTATATTGAGTAGCACCCTCCACTTGTCTTTCGGGGTTATTCGCCCAATCAACAAACGGCGTCCAATAGATACCTGCTTTCTGTCCTCTTTGGTGACATTCGATAGCAAATTGTTTGAGTTTATTGGAGGTTAGATTATCCCAATACGAATCCAGGTCCATATACATGGTGCTATCGTTCTGATAGTCGGGCAAGTTCTCGTTGATCCATGTTGCGCAAGCGGTAGCGTTCTTATAACTGACGGAGGTTTGCAACGAACCCCAACTATTCCACACGAAAGGTTTGCCACTGCTCCAAGGCAGTTTGGGTGCAACCAAAGAGCATAAATCACCATACATTTCCATTCCTGTACGCCAATCGGCAAAATCACCCACCATGACGAGGGCACTCTTGATATTCTTACCACTGATCGAACCATGAGGTGCGCCATATTTATCACGGGTTATACCATCCGCCGCTCCGCAATAAACAACCATCTCCGTTATTTGGTTGGAAGAGGAGGTCTTGGTACGGATACCCGTTTTCCATGTGTTATGTTCGATAGAACCCAGGACAAGACCTTGATTGGAATCGCGATTAAACAGAGCTTTGGCTTCATAACTCGTCACCTCGCCCCCAAAAGCGTTGGCTTTATAGCGAATCCACTCATCATTATCCCAAGGTACAAACAAGTCCATATTATTCGAATTGGGCAAAACGGCTACCGAACCCGTAGCATAGATGGGAGCCATATAATTAGTGGATAGGCTTTGCGAAGAAATCAAACTCAATTGCGTGAGCATATAATCCTTCTTATCATACAAACGATAACTAACAATGGCTCGAACACCATCTTGTTCCGAAATGACTTGAAACTCTTTACCCGTCCCAAAATCGTCCGTTATATCGGATTGCTGCGTGGTCTTATACGTCATCGCCGACTGTTTATACTCCGTGTTACCCACTTTAAAAACAGCAGCGTTTTGCGCCACAACAACCTTACCGTTATGGCTGACGGAAACTACACCATTAGTCTCATTTACAGACAAACTCCATGTACCCACCGCATAATCCGCAGCGGATAGAGAGGGAAGGAGTAGGGGGGTAGAGGAGTAGAGGAGTAGGGTTACTCCGATGATGAATTGATGAAAGTGTTTCATATTGGTTAGTGGTTAGTGGTTAGTGGTTAGAGGGTACAGGCGGTAATCAGCCGCCTATACCTAATAGGGATTAGAGTTCTGCACCCAGAGCGTTGTAAACCTTATTGTTACGCTCGATTTGCAGCATACCCTTAACCATTCTCTTCATAGCCGTTTTAGTCGCTTTAACATTAGAAAGAGGCGTTTTACCTACGGTTGCAAAAGCAGAGGGAACATTGGATTGGTCAATTGCTTGAACACCAAAACCATAGTCTCCTTCTTCAACAACGAACTCATAGGACGTGCCCGTAACGAGGGTTGGAAGCGTACCACCGGCAACACGCAGTTTACCCGTGTTCTTATCTGCCAAAGCAATCATGCCCGTGTTCGTTCCGTTCGTGATGAAGACATTATAACGCATCGCAGCCGCAGCCGTATGGTCATCTTCAGCCGCCTCCCAAGTCAGTTTATAACCTTTAGCCGTTTTCTCCATCTTTAAATTCTTCGGAGCACTTGGAGCCTCATTGGCAGCCATTCCTTCTGCACCCTTATTGAGTACTTGATAGTTGGGCCAAGAACTGAACATTACATTACCGTCACCGCCATCACGATAGCCGTAGTTGTAGAAATCGAGGGTGTTATCGCCATCGAAATCAACAAAGTTGAGGTAACCACCACGAGCACGAGCGAGGTCTAAAACAGGGTCGTCAGACATCACAACCTCGGTGAACGTACCATCGCCATTACCGTAAGCAACGGCTTGGGTTGGCCAACCATTATAAGCGATATCTACATTACCATCGTTGTTGAGGTCGCCAAAAGCGAACGCAGCAGCAGCGCCACCGGTGAGATAACTCATCTCAACCATCTCAAACGTACCGTCGCCCTTGCCTAAGAGAACGTTTGCATAAGCAGCCCAACCATTATTAACATCACGACCGCCTTCGAAGATATCTTGGTTACCATCGTTGTTGAAATCGATGAATGCCGTAACACCTTGTTGGTGTCCCATTAAACCAGCAACGGGAGTAAGCGTGAAGCCTCCCTGTTTGTCGTTGATATACATCTCAGAGATTCCGCCGCCAGCGCCTTCACCGAGAGCATTGTCATAATAACCGGAGATAAGCAGGTCCATATAACCATCGTTATTAGCGTCACCAGCCCAAACCGAACTACCATTCATCTGGTGGAACGTGTCATGACCATGAGCCAACTCGAAGATACCTTCGTTATTGCGGTACAGAGCCACCATACGACCGCCTTCATAACCATCTTCCCAATCACCACTGGCTTGACCGTTAAGAACGATATCCATCCAACCGTCGTGGTCGTAGTCCAATTGAGCAATCGTAAGAAGCGTGTTCTCCTTATCCTCCGGCCAGCAGCCCTCTAAGTAGTTCTCCATATCTTCTTCGAGGGTATAGTCAGGAGCACCGCTATTCTTAATCACGTAAGCAGCAACACCCGAGGATGATTTATCAACCATCGAACCGGTGATAATAAGGTCGAGGTTACCATCGTTGTTATAGTCCATCCAAACAGCGTCGCAACCAAAGAGTTTCTCGCAGAAATCGGGTTCCGTTACATCATACTTACCCGTACCATCGTTGGTGTACAGATAGAGCGCATCACCGGTGCAGAAGAACATATCCATAGCACCATCATTGTTATAGTCGCCATAGATAGCGGCACCACCTTGAGTTTGTGGGAAATAATACGGATTGCCATCGGCATCGGTTCCCTGACAAGGATTATCCATGATTTGCCATGCAGGCAAAATGGGGTCAGCAGCAAAAGCTACTGTTGCAAGCATTAAAGCTGCAAAGAGAATGTTTTTTCTCATGATTGTAAATGTTTAATGGTTTTTAATAAAGTTAAATTATAAGGTCCTATCTGGCGATATCGCTCGACAAATTAGGATTGGTTTTGATTTCAGTCATAGGAACAGGATAAAGCAAGTGGTTCTCATTGAGCATTCCTACTTCTTTTGCCCAGCGGTTACGCTCCTTCACCAACGTGACGAATTGACCTGTGCGCTGCAAGTCCATGCGACGCCAACCTTCACAAATCAGTTCGCGAATACGTTCGTCTAAGAGGTTCTTACGAAAATCGTCTTTACTCATCGCCGTCCAGTTATGGTCACTATTACCGAACGCACGCTCACGCACTTGGTTCACTAATGCCACCGCTTGACCGCCGTTGCCTAACTCGTTCTCGCACTCGGCAAGCAGCAAGAGCACATCCGCATAACGGATATAATACACATTCTTACCCGACTCATAGAAAGACTTGAGACCATCAATACGGATATCCTCGTATTTCTTGATATGGGGAAGAAGTTGGTCTTCACCGAAACCGGATACAGCCGCCGGTTTCTTGCCCTTATACGTAAAGTCATAACGGATGGACTCGTCCTTACGCAAGTCACCTTCTTCCCATACTCCCCCTTGCGCCACCGTAGCCTGAGCATAGGTGGTAGGAATCAACAAGTCATAACCGCCGAAGTAACAATTGGGGTCTCCGCTGCAAGCACGGGAACCGGTGTACCATTGCAGTTCGTTCGTATCCGGCCATATATTGTTGAAATAGAACGTGTAAACGGCTTCTTGTTCGCAGTTATCCACCGCCGACCATAGGGCAGCAAAAGTGGGCATGAGCGAGAACTTACCGCTATCCACTACTTTTTGGAGGTGCTCCTTAGCCTTTGCCCAATCACGGAAACCGGACTGAGGCCAAGCGGACATATACATACGCCCTAAGGTAGCATGAGCCGCCCAAATGGTAGGAATACGACCATCCGTATCTTTGGTGTCACTCAGATGGGCCAAGGCGAATTGTAGGTCCGCTTCGGCTTTCTTGTACACGTCAGCCATCGGCGTGAGGGAAGAGAGTTGAACATTCCCCTTATCAATCGTTGGAATGGGAACAGCTCCCCAATATTGAGCCAAATGGAAAAGCATAACGCCACGATAGAAATACGCTTGTCCTAAATAAGAAGAGATGCGTGCCGAATCCTCCGGAGAAGAGGGGGTCATCTTCTCTAAGTAATAAATAGCCTCCGAAGCATGCGTGATGACCGGCCAATGACGATTCCATAACTCAGCAATAGAGGCATTCTCCGACGAGTAGAAACCATTGAACTTATCAAACGCCGCCTGAACAGCATCCGATTGCACTTGATACTCGCCCTGCTGCGTCTCATCCGTTCCGAGCATAAGATAGAACCCCTTACGGTTGATATGCTGCTCGCGCCAAGCGTTATAAACACCATTCAGATACGGTTGCACATTATCCAAAGAAGCAAACACTTGCTCCGTTGATAGTTGCGTCTGCGGCTCCTGATTGAGGAAATTGTCCTTGCAACTTGTGAGAAGTAGGGGAGTAGAGGAGTAGAGGAGTAGGGTTAAAAGGATTAAAGAATTGCGTTTCATAGTTATATCATTTTAGAAGGTTAAACTTATACGACCAACATACATACGCGAGGTGGGATACCAGTCGCCACCTTCCGGATCAAAGCCCTTGTACTTAGTAACGCAGAACGGGTTATTCACCGTGAAGGTCAAACGTAGGTCTTGGAAGTAGATAGCATCCATCCATTTCTTGGGGAAGGAGTAACTGAGGCTCATCGCCGATACCTTAAAATAGGACGCATGTTGAATGCCCCAATCCATCTCGGACACACCATAACGGCCACCGCCATGGTAAGCACGCGGGATAGTAGTGTTCGTATTCTCCGGTGTCCAACGATTAGCCAAATCGGCGTGAGCCGCCGTCATACCACAACTGCTAATGAGCGACTCATATAAACTACTGGCACGACGGGCACCATAACTATAGTGCGAAACGACTTCTACATTAAAGCCATAGAAACTAATATTGGTCGATAAACCGCCGTAGAACTTAGGATCGGTATTACCTACCACATAACGGTCGCGGTCGTCAATAATCTTATCCCCGTTACGGTCTTTGGGCAGCAAGTCACCCGGACGAACGACATGTCCACCCATATCTAAGGTAGAGACATATGCCATATCCTCCTCTTGCACAATCCTATCAAACTCATATACGTAAATACTATTGATAGACTGACCTACGAAGAGGTTTCCTTCGCGCTGAATCTCGTTATTAGACCAACCACCGATATTATAAATCTCTTGCGCATTGTCATAGAGGGAAATGATCTTATTGCGCGAGGAAGCTATATTAAAGGCGATGTTCCATTCCACATTTTTGGTCTTCACCGGTTGGAGATTGAAGTTAAACTCTATACCTTGGTTCTCCAAGTTTCCGATGTTATCCAAGCGGTACGAATAGCCGAAGGACGGAGCCATACTGCGGCGCATCAACAGATCGTCATTGCGCGTGTAGAAGTAATCCAACGCAAAATTGAAACGGTTATGCCACGTAGCAAAATCAAGTCCTACGTTGACCTGTTTCTGCGTCTCCCATTTAAGATCGGGGTTACCATAGGTTCCGCCGTTCTCTAAGATATAACTATCCAAATGAGCGGACGTGTAATATAGCGTATTATAACCATACAGCGGGATGTTCTGGTTTCCCACTAAGCCGTAACCGGCACGGATACGGAGGTTATCAATGGCGTTCTGCTGCTTCATGAACTGTTCGCCGGTTATGTTCCACGAGGCTGACACAGACGGGAAGAAGCCCCATTTATGGTTAGGACCGAACTTAGACGAACCGTCCCCGCGCCCCGTGAAGGTGATGTAGTAACGAGAGTCATAAACATAATTGGCACGCAGATAAACGGACATAAGCGAATAGGAGGTATACCCCGAACCGAGACCGAAGTCTTCCTTCTTGGTGGCGGAACCGATGTTCTTATAACCGAACAGGTCATTACCAAAACCTAAAGCGTCCATCTGGTTGTAGTTATTCGAATAATAGGACATATCAAAACCTGCCATTACACCCAAGCGATGCTTGTTCTTGATGGTGGTGTTATAAGACACCGTGTTATCCCATTGCCAGTTCATGTTGCGATTGCGGTACTGCGTAGCCTTTCCGTCGGCAGAACTACTATAGGATTGCGTAGAGGTGGTGGGATAGTAGGTGTCATTCTCTTGATTGAGGAAGTCAATGGAGAAAGTAGAACGGATATCCAGACCCTCTATCGGATGGATATTCACATAATTGGACGATAACACCCGCCATTTATCGCATTGGGCTTCTATATCCAAGTCGCGCAAGGGATTGCTTTGCGACTGACTCTCCAACTTACCCTGCTGCATATACCAGTAGTCTTTCGTAATAGGGAGCAAGGGATCGGCGGTGTAGGCGGTCATAAACATATTCCCATTGCCTACGGGGTGCTCACGGGAGAAAGCGAGACTGTTATTCGTTCCAAAACGGAGCCATTTCTTGACTTCGAACTCGCCGTTGAACTTACCCGAATAACGCTTATAATCGGAGCCTACCAATTGACCTTTTTGTTCGTTATAACCGAAGGACGCGAAATAGTTGCCTTGTTTAGAACCTCCGGAAAGGGATACGGCGTGGTTGTGTTGCAAACCGGGGCGGGTCACTTCGTTGAGCCAGTTATAGGTTTGACCTTGTGCATGTGCTTCCAACTCTTCGGGAAGGAAAGCAACATTACGTGACACGCGTTTGCCGTCAATAGTGAGGTAACTGTCGATGTATTTCTGTCTATCTTTGGTAGGGTTCTTATCCATATACTCGTTAGCGTAGGCATCCACGCGCAAGTCGAAGGTCTGATTGCCATCCATAAGGGGCATCAGACGGGTGAACTCCTGTCCGCCGACCCAACCGTCGTAACTCACTTTCATGCGTCCTTCCTGTCCGTGCTTGGTGGTGATGACGATAACGCCGTTAGCAGCGCGCGCACCATAGATAGCCGTCGCAGACGCGTCCTTGAGGATGTCGATAGAGGCCACATCATCGGGGTTGATGGAGGAAATATCCGTTCCGTCAATCATGATGTTATCTACCACATAAAGAGGATTCGTGCCATAGGAGATGGAGTTGTTACCACGAATCTTAATGGAGGCATTGGCACCGGGTTGCGGATTGGCTTCGACATACACACCGGCCGCTTTTCCTTGAAGCGCTTGGTTGAGGTTACCCGTAGGCACATTGACGACCTCCCTTTCTTCCACCTTGGCAACTGCACCGGTAAGGTCGGATTTCTTCATCTTGGCACCTACGACCACGATCTCATCGATGGCTTGGCTCTCCTCGTAGAGGGAAACGGTGACCACTTTGGATTGTTTGACGGTGAGGTGCTCCGTGGTATAACCTAAGTAAGAGAACTGGATGGCGGAACCGGCAGGAACGGTCAGAGTGAACTGTCCGTCTACATCGGTGATGGTACCTTGATTAACTTTCAAGCATACCACACTGACACCGGGCAAACCCTCTGCATTGGCGCCATCGATGACACGCCCGCTGATGGTTATGTCTTCCGCCATGAGCGAAAGGGACATCAGCAATAGGGCAATGAGTGAAATGTTTTTCATTGTAGTTTTAGTTTTAGTTGTTAGTTTTAGTTGTTAGTAGAATAACTTTACTATCAAATTCGTTATACATAGGGAAGCGAATGCCGTATTTTATAAGATACTCTCCGCTAAAGGTCTTTCCCTCCCAGTCGGTCAGCCAGGAATAGTGTTTGGGGTCTTTATTGAGTTCCGTTAGGGTATATTGTTTGTCAGCGTCTAAACCTTGCAGGTAGAGCACTTGGCGATTGGCATAGATATCCTTCTTCAGTAGGTAAGAGAAGATAACGGCTTGCTCTTTATCCTCGGTGACATACATCATGGCGGTACGTTGGTTCTCATAAGGCGAGAGCAAACGGTATAAGTCTCCGAACTGAACAATATGACGGATGGAATAATAATCCTTAATGGCATTCTTGGCAAACGTCTTATCTTCTTGGGACATATGCATGGGTTGCAAATCCATTCCTAACTTGGCGGACATGGCCACATCGAAGCGAAACTTAAGAGGCGTTGTGCGACCCGTTATATGATTGGGCGTTACGGACACATGACTGGCTAACGCCATGGCGGGATAGAAATAGGTCGTTCCCCATTGGATAAAGACGCGGTCTAAAGCATCCGTATTGTCGCTAATCCAGAACTCGTCAAAGTAAGGGAGTAAACCATAATTGATGCGTCCGCCGCCACCGGAGCAAAGCATGATAAACGTATCCGGATACTTAGCTCTTACGCGGTCCAAAACCTTGAATAATCCGCGGCTGTAGTCAATGAACAGATGGGACTTCTTATTCTTGGGCAGGTAGGGTGAAGCGGCATTGGTCATATAGCGGTTACAATCCCATTTGATGTAGGCAATACCGGGGTTCTCGGTCATCGTTCGGTCAATAACGCCAAAGACAAAGTCTTGTACCTTGGGGTTGCATAGGTCTAACATCATCTGGTTACGAGAGGTGTTGATCTCGCGCCCGGGTTGGGTGATGACCCAATCGGGGTGTTTTTCGTATAGTTCACTCTTGGGGTTCACCATCTCCGGTTCGAGCCAGATACCAAAACGGATGCCTTGTTTCTCAGATTCTTCTACCAAATAACCTAAACCATGAGGCAGTTTGGTATGATTGGTTTCCCAATCGCCTAAACCGGCATGGTCATCGTTGCGAGGATACTTATTGGCAAACCACCCGTCGTCCAATAGGAAGAGTTCAAATCCCATGTCGGCGGCATCGTGGATGATTTGGGTCAAGATGTCTTCGTTGAAATCAAAATAAGTGGCCTCCCAGTTATTGAGTAAAGTGGTGCGCGTACGGTCGCCACGGTGTATTCCGTACTGTTTGGCCCAACGATGGAAACGGCGTGAAACGGTTCCTGTTCCCGATGTGGAATAGGTGAAGATCAGTGCAGGAGTGACTAACTCTTCTTTAGGTTCCAATATATACTGCGAAGCATATTCGTTCATACCGGAAAGGATATGCAAGTTATTGAGCGGATCTACCTCAAAATTGATACTCCACGAGCCGGGCCATGCCAATTGACCACCGATAACGGCACCGCTGTTCTCTTGCGCTTTGCCCTCCATGGAAACAAGGAAACAAGCATTGACATACTGATCGGAACGGGCACCTATCTTGGAGTCGATGGTTTGGATACCATAGGTTAATGGCACTTCTTCCCTATTCATCTCGTGAGCCCAGTTGCCATGGAAATAAGTCAGCCAATAATCTTGAGCAAAGAAAGAGAGATAAGACGAAGCAAAATCGTAGAGAGTAACCGCTTTCTTTTCCTTATGGCTGATGGTCATCCATTGGCGGAAGATGTTTTCCTTTTGGTAGGCATCAAAATGCAGTACAACCGAAACGGGATAGACGGGGTCTTTTAGATAGATGTGTGTATGTTCGATATTGCCGTCTATGTTTTGCTCTACGCGGTCAAGAACGAGTTCGGTGGACGTATTGCCGTCGGCGTGTACCATGCGCACCGCCGCCTCGTTGGTTGCTACACCGCCGAAAGTCGGGAAAGCATCGGCATCGGTCATATTCATCTGAACATATACATTGGCATCCGTAAGACGGTCGCCAAAATAAACCTGACGCAATTGGTTTTGGTCATTGGTATTATACACAAGGGCAGACTGATCCGTTTGTATAATAATCGGAGTTGCTTGCAGCGTAAGACTTGCGCTCAGGGTAAGGATAAAAAGAATGTTTTGTTTCATTGATAATTAATTATTGAATGTATTAAAGTTTAACTTTGAAGGGGACAATGGGAAGACCATACATGTTATGTATATTTCCTAAACGAGCATTATGGAAGCAGTAGTTGACGCTAAGGGGTTGGGTAACGCCATCAGCGCTGAGAATCAAGCAATTGGGTTCGTTCCAGTTCATGCGAACATAAGCGGGATGAAGTCCGGCAGCATCCTCGATTTCGAAGCCTTCAATGTCTTGTAAACGGTCCCACCCATTAGCCGCATTAGTAAAATACAAGTATAGTTCATTTCCTTTAATCTCGTAATGCTCAAAGCGAGGAGAGTGACAATTCACAAGCGCAAAACCATAGGTGTCGTTCAGTGCCAAATAGGCTAAACGTTTGCCCACATCTTGTTTGTTCTTTGGGTGGATATTTCCTATTTCGTAAGGTTCTACCAAGTCGTTCGTGGAAACACCCGCCGTACGAGGGCACACGTCCATCAAGCGCCATTGAGCTTCACGCAACAGGGCTCCTTTTTCGCCATTGGCATCGTTATCATAGGTAAAAGGTGCTATTTCGGTGAAATAAAAGGGCAGTTCGCCTTGTGCGAAGACTCGGCGCCATTCGCCCACCATGCGACTGAGGCGTTCCGTATATTGCTCCGGATGATCCACATTGGCGCAACCTTGATACCAAAGAAATCCACGGATGGTGTAGTGACGCATCGGGAAGAGCATGCCGTTATACATCTCCATGGGGCGATTCCACCAATCATGACGATCGTAGATATGTTCACGGTCAATCACTTCTTCGGGATAGTCTTTGAGAATCTCACGAGGTAACCATCCTTCTACACGGCTTCCTCCCCATGAGCAGTTGATGATACCTAAGGGCACATTTAAGACTTGTTGGATTGTTTGCGCAAAGAAATAAGCGGTTGCTCCAAAACGAGAGACGGTAGTGGGATAGGTTTCTTGCCATTTGCCGTACGCAAAATCGGCAGGTTCAAAGGTTTGGATTTGTTTAACGGTGAGGTAACGTATCTTCCCTGTCCATTTTCCAGCATTCATAATCTCATCGTTAGCATTAGCAATGGGGCAATGATTAAAGCCATTTATTACCATCTCCATATTCGATTGACCACCGCCGAGCCACACTTCCCCAATGAGTACGTCATCAATCATAACAGGGGCTGGTTCCATCCACCCCGGCTTTTTATTTATTTCTATGAACGTGATGGTTTGAGGTTCATAAGAACCCTTAGGAGTGGCTATTTGAGTTTCCCAATAACCCTCCTTATCCACTTTGACAGTGGCACGCTCACACCAAGAGGTTGAGATTTGAATCTTATTCCCCGGCTGGGCCTTTCCCCAAAGAGTAACATTCGTTTGTTGTTGAAGAACCATGCCATCCGAAATGGCATCGGGCAAAGTGATCTCCGAATACGCCGACAAGAACGGCAAGATCATTACGAGTAGAATTAGTGCTTTTTTCATGGTGTAATTTGGTTTTCGGTTGCAAAATTACTACTTATTTTACACATGCGCAACACGCGGTAAAAGAAAAGTAAACATATAATAACTGCAAAATTAACATAACCTACTATTCTTTAGTTGCTTATAATTTTTCAAAAATAAACATTTAGTAACTCTATCGGAAAATAGAGTTTGGCACGATTTTTGTACTTTCTAATTACTAAACGTTTAATATTTTTTGTTATGACTTGTTTGTTTATTCTTCTTTCTATTTGGTTCGGAGCCCCCACTTCTTTGGACTCAATGTATCAACAACTGGATTACAAGATTTCCATTCGGGATACGTATGTGCAGCAAAAGCAGCACAAAATTGATAGTTTGCGACTTTGCTTACAAGATACTACTTGTTCCATCAAAAAGCAAAGTATTGCGGATGAGCTATTCCATCTATACTTTTTACTTAATGCCGATTCGGCTATGGTTTATGCCGACATGGCTACTTCTATCTCCCATCAATTAGACGAACCCATCACAAAACAACGACTCGTCATTGAGAAAGCACAGTTACTGGCCACGGTTGGTTATTTTGAAGAAGCCCATAAGTTACTCTCTTCTATTCAACCCGTGTACGAGTCCAATAAGAGGAAGTTTTATGAGGTTGCTTACTGGACTTATTTCGTATGGGCGGAATACAATGCGCATAGTCCGTATTTCGCTGAATACGAGACGATCTTCATAGCTTATGCCGATTCCATCATTCAAAGTATTCAGCCTCCCTTGACGGGCGAGGACTATTATTGGATGGGGGAATATGAAAAACTCAAAGGCAACTACACACAGGCGGAAGCGTATTATAAACAAAGTATGCAACTTGTACCTAATACCGAGCGCACCTATGCCAGTGGGTCGTGTGCTTTAGCGTTTATCTACTTAGGTCAGAAACGTTATGAGGAGTTTGAGCAAGCCATCATCCTATCCGCTATCAGCGACCAAGTGTGTGCGCTAAAGGAGAACCTATCGTTGCAAGTATTAGCCGAATACTTAGCCAATATTAAGGCCGATCGTCAAAGGGCTTACCGTTACTTATACATCTCGCTCAATGATGCCATTCAGTATAACAACCGCTTGCGCCTCATTGAGGTGGCTCGTAAATTCCCGAATGTTGTGTTCGCCTACCAACAAACCGAAGAGAAATATCAAAAAGCCCAACTATGGGTTATCGGTCTGATCTCAATATTAGCCTTCGTCCTCATCATCGCCCTTATCATTATCTCCAAAGAGCGCAATAAAGTTCAGCAACAGCACAACAAAGTAGATTCCATAAATAAGCAATTACAATCTGTCAATGACCAATTAAAAGCTACCAATCGAACACGCGAAAAGTATGCCGGTTTATTTGTTGAACTCAGCGCATCCTATGTCGCCAAGTATAATAAATTCTATCGAGAGGTGAGTGAACGGGTTAAGATTCACCCCTCCAATGAGTTACTTATCTTGCTGCACAACAACCGGGTTAAGGATGTTGATTCTAAAGCCTTCTTCCTCGATTTTGATGCGGCATTCTTGGCTCTCTATCCAACCTTTGTCGTTGAAGTTAATCAATTGCTTCAATCCGATAAGCAACTCGTTCCGCCGAATGACTATTGTTTATCTAACGAACTGCGTATCTTAGCGCTCATCCGATTAGGCGTGCATGACACTCAAAAAATAGCCACTTTGCTTTTATATTCTCCTCAAACGGTTTATAATTTCCGAAGTAAACTCAAATCCTCTTCCCTCTCTCCGGAAACATTTGAGCAAGACCTAATGCAACTGTGCAGCCTTTAGCCCTTTCTCCCCTAATTCAATGAGTTGGAGGCAGTGGCGGCGGTTCTGCTCCGTGAGGTCACCTTCCCAAATCTGTAAGTCCGGCAACGAAACCGCAAAATAGTCCATCTTGACATGGTCAAAGAGGTGCTGTTTACCATAGTTGAGCAGTTTATAAAAACGTCCTTTGGCTTCGTGGCAACGACCTAACCGAATGAGTGCCAACCCCTGATAATAAATTTTAAGCGGATTGGCATCATTATAATACATCGCCGCCGCGGGTTCTTGCTCACCCTGCGTGGCCTTTTCCCAACACTCACACGCGGTGACTACATCCCCTTTCGCCTTATGGGCAAGACCGAGATAGTAATAGAAATCATTCTCTTGTGCGTTCTGGAGTTTGCCTTCCCCTAAATGGTTAGGATAAAGAAGACATTGCCCCAACAAACCAATCGCCTTATCGTATTGCTTGTCTTTTATCGCTTTCTTTGCCAACTCCAAACGCGCCAACTGATACTGCGCCGGCACCTTGCCTTCTCCTCCCTCCCAAGGGTGGAAGATGTGCTCGTCCAACGTCTTCATGGCGCGTTCGTATTGTCCCATAGCGTTCATCAACGTGATATGTTCCAACACCAAGTCATCCCGTTCGGCAACGAGTTCCGGATAACGCTCCAACTGTTGTATTCGCTCTTGAGCGGGACGCTCTAAACGCTTGTATAACTGGTCTAACTCCATGAGCAAACGACTGCTCTTCGTATCTAACGAGAAAGCGCGCTCCATCAGTTCCACCGCTTTCTCCGGGTTGTGCTCTTTGTTATAGGCCAGCAGTGCCAGGTTACGCCATACGGTCGCAAAAGCGGGATCCAACGAAGCGGATAACTCCCAGTTCTCTCGCGCTAAGTCATACTGCCGCTTGTCCATATATAGACACCCTAAATAATAAGGCGCGCGCGCACCCGATGGGTTCAATGCTTTGGCTCTCTCTAACGCTATAACCGCCTCCAACCGATTGGGGAAGCAATAGCGTTCGTTTGCTTTCTCCGCTTCCGCGTAGCGACCTAAATAGTAATAGGTCATCGGACTCGTAGCCTTCTGCTCTATCGCCATGAGCCACACCGCTTGCGCTTCTTGGGTCAATCCGGCCGCAGCAAACTCCAACGCTAAGGTGTCGTAGTTATGCCAATCGTTGTGCATGAGTTCCTTCATGAGGTCTAATTGCCCTAATTCGTACAAACAACCATAATTGAAGGCATCTACCTCTAAGGCCTCGCGGCAGACTTGCTTCATCTCCTCCCTTCTTCCCATCAACCTCAATACGGTAGCCTTCAGAGCTTGTGCCTTACGGTTATGCGCTCCGCTAACCAGAGCGCGATTGAGTTCGTCTAAGGCATCGTCTAAGCGGTGCTGACGAATAGAGATCTTGGCGGCCTCCAAATAACCGGCATCTGCCCAAGCTTTGTTCCATGTCGATTTCCAGAACCACTCGTAGGCTTCGCTATACTTTTCTTGATACTTGAGAGCCAAACCTAAATTGTATATCGGTTCTCCCTCGTAGGGATTGGGATTGCGCTGCATAATGAGTTTGACAGCTTTCCGCAAGTACTCTTCCGCCTTACTGAAACGCCCTTTACGGATATACCATAGTCCCATCGCATTAAGACAACGTACATCATTGGGGTCACGGCGTAACGCTTCCTCGTAATAATCGGTAGCCACATAGGTGGCATGGCGGTACTGCTCTATATGTACTCCCGTGAGGTATAGTTGGTCGTTGGTTTTCACATCCACCGGATCAAGAGCCGCTTGCGCTGCATCCGGGATAGGACGCACCTCGTCCGACTCTTTTTCCCAACTCAGACTCACACGCTCCTCTCCGTATTGGTTCACATAGGCCGTGAGGGTGTCAATCTCGCCGACTTGCTTGCGCAGAACCTGTTCGGGACTCACATCCACCCACTCGTCCCACCGAACCGCTTCGCCTTGACGAGCAATCACATGAATAGACTGCCGATGGGTAGCAAACAACATCACCTCCCCATTCTCTACATTGAGAATAAGATCTTTGGTGGCTTGCTTGACTTCACCTAACTCGCGGAAGGGCATGAAGTACTGCACAAAACTCTTTTCCTCGTACGGCATGAGCCAACTGAAATCCGGTTGGTTCTCCGTATAGACTCCCGCCATCAGTTCAATGTAGGGACGATAGACACCGTTCTCATCTTTGTCCGTGAGGTTCCTATCCCACGCACGACCAAAATCACCATTACCCCATGTCCACTGTTTCTTGCCGGGACTGTACTGATGACGAGCCACATGCAGCATACCCGCCTGAGTGTCATTCTCGTAGCCGCCTTCAAAATTGTATTTCGAGTTCACTGCCATATACGAGGTAGGAACTTTGATGTTCTTATAGTTGGCTATGTCCACGCCCGCAGAATAGTCCATCTTATAGTACGTACCTGTGGCAATAGGGAAAGAAGATACGGCACGTTTGCCATGGTCAAAGACCGCGTGTATGTCCGGCGGGAAAATAGAGCGATAATGCTCGTTCACTACCACCGCCGGATTAGCCCACCAAAGGAACGTCTGCGGCACGTCCGTACGATTATATAGTTTGCCGTGTATCTCTAAATAAGCGCATCCCTCATGTAGCGTAAATCCGGCAGCGCCCTGCTGACCGAACATGCGCTCGTTCTCGTTGCACCAAACCGTCACGCTGCCATCGGTGTTATGGATAATCTGACAATCCACGGGCATATACGTGGACGGACGATGGTGCTGCGGCCAGTTGAACTCAATGCCACCGCTGATCCACGGTCCCGCCAAACCGACTAAGGCCGGCTTGATAACGTGATTATAATAAATAAAATGACGTTGTTTGATTTTATCATACGCCATCTGTACGCGTCCACCCAACTCGGGCAGTATCATCACCTTGATATAATCGTTCTCTAACCATACGGCATGCCACTCATGGTCGGTGGGCGCGTCGGCTATTTTCTCCACTACTGGGTAAGGATAAACAACACCGCTCGAACCTTGATACACTCGCTTCTCTAAAAAGATAGGTGTTTTTTCGGCTTGACCAATCTCATAGGTCGGGATAATAACCGACTCTTTCCACGCTTTAACCATTATTCCAATTCCTTTCCTTTGGTTTCCGGACAACGGAAAACAAAATATATAAATGCAACTAAACAAATGCCACTGTAAATCCAGAACGAGCCACTACTTCCCAATGCTTTATTCATCAGCGGGAAACAATACGTGAGCGTGCAGCAACCCACCCATAAAGCAAACGTACAAGTGGCCATCGCAACACCCCTCACCTTAGCAGGGAATATCTCCGATAGCAGCACCCACGTGATGGGCCCTAACGTCATCGCATAGCATGAGATAGCCAATACAACCAAAACAACCATCATCACACCCGTTACGTGGAAATGATAACAGGTACCCAAAATAAGGTAGATAACACCTAACCCACAACTGCCTATGAGCATCAGCGTACGGCGACCCCATTTCTCTACTGTATAAAGAGCCACTATCGTAAATACCACATTGGCAATGCCCGTTATCACAATATTGATAAACATACCATCCACATTAAAACCAGCTCCTAAGAAAATCTCTTGCGCATAATTAAAGATCACATTCGTACCGCACCATTGTTGGAACACGGCAAGGATAAGTCCTAAAATCAAAATACCGCTATACCGGCCACTGAATAATTCTCTTAACCCGGCTTGCTCCTTTTTCCCTCCTTCCAAACGCAGTTGGGCATAAACGGGACTCTCGGGAATAAAGAAACTGAGCACAAAGAACACAAGCGCAGGAATCGCTTCTGCCCACAACATCCAACGCCAACCCCATTGTATATTCCAACTTTGTAGCAAATCCTCACCTTCTATTATAGGATGAGCAATAAGCATGTTTACTATTTGTGCCGATAAAATACCTAACACCACAGCCATTTGGTTAATGCTTACCATCCTTCCGCGTATGTTCGCCGGAGATACCTCCGCTATATACATAGGACTAACGGTTGAAGCCACTCCAATACCCACTCCTCCTACAAGACGCGCAATGCAAAACAATATAAAATCAGAGGCACAGCCATTCGCCACGGCACTCGCAATAAAAAGCACCGAAGCCGTAATCAACAAAGGCTTACGACCAAAACGATCGGCTAATCCGCCGGCAACCATCGCGCCAACAAGACAACCCATCAGCGCCGTTGTCATCGCCAACCCCTGCAACGAGGCCGACTGACTGATAGCAAAATAAACTTCGTAAAACGGCTTCGCGCCGCCAATCACTACCCAATCATAACCGAATAGCAATCCGCCGAAAGCGCTTACCAAACAGATAAAATACAAGAATGTCTTGCTGCAATTTTTCATGGCTTTAAAAAGTCTTTTTAAAAAACTGCTGCAAAAGTACTGCTTTTTTCTAATATAAAAGGTAGATTTTTATAGAAAAATAATGGACAATCTTACGAAATGTGTTTTTGGACCATTTCGCGGTATTCGGAAGGGGACATTTTCATAATCTTAGAAAACAGGCGCGAGAAGTAGTAACTGTCCTCTATGCCTACTTTGTAGGCAATCTGGTTAATTTTCATATCCGTTTCGGTGAGCATTTCGCACGCGCGTTGTATTTTGATAAGGTTATAGTAGCTGAGAACGCTTTGTCCTATCTGTTTTTTAAATAAGGAAGAGAAGTGACTGACCGAATAACCTATATATTGACTGATTTCGTTTAAAGTAATCGGACGTTCCATATTTTCCTTCATATAATGAATAGCGGCTTGCACAGGATCCGTGGAAGGGTCTATATGGGTCGCGTTGCGATAAATGCGAAGAAAGCACATCGAACCTAAATAGTAGTGCAGCAGACTGGATACATAACGTAAATGGTCCAAATCGTAACTATCGTGAAGAGTGTTAATGATCTCTTCGAATAGGTTGTTACGTTCGCCTATTCGGCTGTCAATGGTGGTGGATATGCGATGGGGCTTTTGCAGTCCGCGCGAGAAAATATCGGCTTGTTGTCCGGAGAAATGTACCCAATAGATTGTCCATGGTTCTTTATCGGCACCGTAGGCGTGAGGCTCCCCTGCAGGAAGAATGAAAAACTCATTCTCTTTAACCTCATAATGTTCCCCGCGTAACTCATACCATCCCCGTCCTTTGACGCAATAAATGAGCACATATTCGTCAATGGGCTGAATGCGTTTGCGGTAGTGGTTAGCTGCGGCAGGGAAGTAGCCGATATCCGTTATATAGAGACTGGAAACAAGGGGGTCTTGTTTCTCTACTTCTACTATCATGGGAGGTAGAACTATCATCCTCTCTCCCCTAAATCCATCTTTTTGGTGCCTCATAGTATTTAAGGTTTGCAGTGATTTTGCGACCGCAAAGATACGGATTTTTTACGACATATGCAAATTTATTTACACTTTGCACGCAAAAGCCTAAAAAATCGCAGCCAATTGCACACACGCATACGTAATCATCTAAAGATAATGAGGATGCACACTCCTACTAAAATGCAAATAAAATCATCTACAAACCTCTCTAATTCTTCCAAATAGCCTAAATTTTACTAGGGCAACCGCATCAAAATTTTGCATTTTTATCAAATGAGCATTTCGGATATGTTTGCGAACAGATAGATAAAATTATATCGTATCATCTTCGCGGTCGCAACCGAAAGTGTGATTATGTTTTATTGATTTTTAAGCATT
>JAZRWG010000051.1:0-20365 GCA_045599545.1 Paludibacteraceae bacterium
AATGTTTGTTGTTGACTAAGCATAACTCATTCTTAAATTATGCTACAAAGATACAAAAAAAATCGCACATATGCAAGTTTTTTCTCACAAATGTGCAATTTTTCTTAATTACAACCTTATAAGAGGTTTTTCAGTGCCCTCTCGACTGAGAGCCTTTTTTTATGCCCATACTCCCCTACTCGTTTGTCCGTAAAAACTGAACTTTTGCACTAATAAAATGCAGAATTACGAAAAATATGCATTAAAAATATGCAAAATTGCACAAAATATGCACTAAAAAAATGCAGAATATGGCTATTCCAATGTCATTCCCCTTTGGGCATTCGGGCTGAATTATTAAAAATAATGAACCATAGTCTAGGTTTTGTAGGGGCTCTGTAAGTGCTATGATGCTACGGGGGTGCTTCGGGTACAGAGACGGAAGAGGCAGTGCAGAATTATAATTGATAAGTAGGTCCTCCGCAGGTCTAAAATCGGGTTTTTATCGGGTTTTTATTAAGCCCTGCGTGGAGGCTGCAAAACCTCTGCGGAGAGGGGCATCCTCCTATGACCCTTCGGTGACCGTTCGGTAACCCTTCGGTCATCTACCGATAGAGACACACTGATGAAGGGAGATAATAGCGTGAGGGAAGTTGAGGGTTGGGGTGCGGTGACATAGAGTGCGAATTTGTAAGAATTTGTGCGAATTTCGCACAAATTCGCAAAGTCGCAGTCTATATAAGATGCTCTTATTACCTATAAATCAGCAAGTTATATTTTTACTCCGACTTTTCGCGAACAGATTTCGGTTGTCCGTGAAACCGCCTATTCCGCCAAGGGTTATTAAGATTCGGCTTTTTACTGTTGCTCTCGCTCGCAACGCTCACACTCGCGGAGATACTTCTCCATCGACAGAATTACTTGTGCATAATTTTATACATAAGTGCGATAATCTCAGTGAAAATACGACCAATGAGAGGGAATAGGATTATTCGTGACAACAAAGGTGTATAAGAAACAATGATTTTATCATATCCATGTTCCCGTAAATAATTAAAAAACACTTTGCGTTCCTTCCAAGAAGATCTACCCAAATAGATGGGCAACTGACCAAGATAATAATGATTTGCTGAATAACGAAATGCTTGAGCATACTTGTCTATTCGCTCGTCATAAATAGATGATATAATTTCATTCGAGAAATGTAAAAGAAGAGAAGCGGCTACTATACAACGTTCATAGATTATTTTTCCAGGATAGGAATCACTAAGCATCCCACAAGTACTTTGACTATGGTGGCGATACATATACCCAAATGTGGAAACACTTGCTACTTTTTGAGCAAGTAATAATATCTGCGGCACCCAAACGGTATCTTCACCATAGCGAATATTTTCAGGA
Source organism: Paludibacteraceae bacterium (assembly GCA_045599545.1). Classification (GTDB taxonomy): domain Bacteria; phylum Bacteroidota; class Bacteroidia; order Bacteroidales; family Paludibacteraceae; genus Colicola. The sequence goes on from JAZRWG010000051.1 coordinate 1,381, forward strand.
AACAAAATGTTATTTTGAATAAGAAAATCTCTACGCACAATAAATCGCCACGGATACCCCATATGATAAATGATTCCCGTTTGAAAGACAGATTCAACGAAATCAAGACCATTCATAATCATAGAATCCTTAAAAACGATAGGCTCTGCAGTAATATTATCATTAGCATCTATCTCCTTATAATTAAACGGAATTATATCAATCTTTTCTTCTCTTTGGTATAAAGCTAAAAATGGGGCAATTACTTCCGGTAAAACTATATCATCCGCATCAACAAACCAAACATATTCACCACAAGCATTTCTCAATGCTTCGTTTCTACCGCCGCCAGGACCAATATTAACACTACCTTGTAGAATTTTTATGTTTGAGTAACACTTTGCTATTTCTTCCAGGATGGCTAGAGTTTTATCCGTAGAATAGTCATTATAACAAATAATTTCGTACTCACTAGTTTTTAATGGAATTTTCCTTAAGTTTTCTAAGCAAGGTTCAATGAATTTCTCAACATTGTAACAAGGAATAATGATTGAAAGTAGTTTGTTCATAAAAAACGCAGATTTCTGTTAAACTTACTCGCTATCTGAGGTTGTAGGAAATACCCGTTTTAGTCGAATAAGCAAATAGAAATCCACGTTGTGTATGTCTGCCTATACAACAAGTATAGGTATAAATACACTCATGAACATCTACCACTAACTTGTTTCGATCTAAAACTACTTGAAACTTCCTACATTTCAGATAGTCGATAACAAGCGTTAGTAAACGCCTTAAATAATTATGTCCTCACTGTTTTACATCGGTGAGCGATGGTATTTATCGGTGTCGCCGGAGCGACTTTACGTTTGGCTAAACGAGAGATTATTTTTCCTTCTTTGGGAAAGGAAGTTCATCTTTTGGGCGAATATAATCTATCGCCTTATCCTTTGTTACAACTGAGCGACCCAATTCCTTTTCTAATTTCTTTCGTGCTACACCGGCAACACTACCACCACGTTTAGCAGTTTTGGCATTAGCCGCAAAGCCCTTCGGTTTTTCTTTCTCATTTATCTCCGTTGTGGCCGCCTCTGCCAAACCATTCAGCATAAGTTCCACATCCGTCATATTATCCCTCAAGCTCTCCTTGCGTAAACCTTTATATTGTTTGTACTCTCGTGTGGTCATACCAGACCATCCTTTGGTTATAATATCCGTTAAACTGGCAAATTGCTCGTTAGTATGAATACCTCCAACATCCCATGTATCAGTTAACTTCTTCCGAATTTCAATCCCTTTAATTCGTTGGTTTATCCAATGCTCTGAATATCCCTTTATACGGAAATCGGATATTGCTTGATCTATGGATTTTTCGGGGTTTATGGCTTGTTCTATGCGTTCTGAAGCTACATGAGCCAACCATAACTTAATCGGTTCCGCTTTTTTGCTCGGAACAGACTGAATAATACGAAAGAGTTGTTCCTTATCCGCCACATCCGTAAGGCGTTGCTTGCCGTCCTCTGCGGTCATTTTCAAAGCGTTACAATTTGTAACGGTTTCATTTCCTTCGTCGAGAAGACGTTTTTTAAGAACCCTCCAATAGGTTTGAGGATTTTCACTATTGGTTAACACGCGGACAACATCCACAATAGAGAAGAAGTATTTCTCTTGTTCTTCATCCCAAATCACGCGAATCTTTGCCGCCTCAAACTGTTTTATTATTTCTTCTTGTGCCATATCTTTCTATGTCCTCACTGTTTTACATCGGTGAGCGATGAGAGAGCACTTACTTCACATATTGACTATAGAGAGGATAGTACTCGTCCAAAAGGTCGTGCTGACGATTACGCTCTGACAACTGCAAAGCATAACCAAAAATAGCCGACTGATGACCCAAGGTAGAACCTGCCGCCTTACGCAATTCCTTATCCAACGAATCACCCCACTCCAAGTACTCTACACAGTTATCCGCCAACGCACGAATAATCGTATTCGCCATCTCTACATCCTCGGGCGTACCCAAACGATAGAGCAGTTGAGCATAACCGCACGATGTATAATCGGTAGAAGCAAAGGGCAAATTATAAGCCGGCAATACCTTAAGCGAGTAGTTGATTACCTCACGCGCCTTGTCGTTCTGACGCTCGTTCACTAACGCTTCCGCTAACTCGAGGAACATCATTCGGTGCGTGTGGCACATGCGATGCAAGTTCTCGTCAATATAAACACCCGGGTAATCCATATTACCGAATTTGAACTTATGCATCATATTGTCGTACATCTCCTCCGTATTCACCCGCGGTTGACCGTCCTTACTGCGCGTGGGCGTTACGCGATAGGCCATACCCGTCAGTTCAAAATAAGGCTTCAAACCTAAGTAATACGAGTCACCGCAAGAAACGGCAAAGTAGTACGGACGCTTCCAGTCGTTATGCTCCAGCATCTCCATGATCATCATTTCCGAACGCGTGTAATACGACTTGGACGATAGCGGAATCTGTTCGCCGTTGGGTCCATCAAAATAGAGAGACTTAGACGGGATATAACTGCTGCCGTCCATCTTGGCACGCGGGTTATCCGAGCGAACAAAAGCAAACGCCTTGTCCACGGACAAAGGAGTGTCCATGCGCGGATTAACGCGCACTATCTCGTTCACATTCGCCATATAGTCCTTATACTCCCACTCTATGGGCAACGCCTCCGACTCATAATAGGGTCGCTTCATCTGGTCGATATACCAATCGGTCTGTAAGTAGGACAGGTTGCACACACGCAGGTCCGTTCCCACACCCTCTACCTCTTGGTTATACCACAAGGGGAAGGTGTCATTATCACCATTAGTAAAGATGACACCCTGCGTCTGACACGAGTTCAGGTAGTTGGCTCCGAAGTCGCGACACGAGTAACGAGGTGAACGATCGTGGTCGTCCCAGTTCTGCGCCGCCATCTGAGCGGGAACACCTAAGGACGCAATCACGATTAAAATCGTAATTGCAGTGTCTAGTGTCTGGTGTTTGGTGTTTTGAGGTGAGAGTAGTTAGCCAATCCACTAAACCGAGAACACCCAAGCCTATCCAAATACAGAAAGCATAGAAACTACCGGCGTAGGCGTAGTCACGCTCACGCGGTTGATAAGGCGTTTGGTTGAGGTAGATGACGATGGCCAAACCGGTCAAGAAGAAGAGCAAGAAGACGATGGTAAAGGAGCGCAGTCCCTCGCGGTCGTGCTCCCCTACTCGCTTGCGCAGTTGCCAAATAATACCAATGATACCAAGGATAAGCGGTAACATATAATAGACATTATGACCCTTATTCTCTTTGAGAATGGTAGGCAGTTTGGACTGGTCGCCGAGCATGGCGTTATCAATAAACGGAATACCGGTAATCCAGTTACCCTTCGTGATATCGCCATAAGACTGTAAATCGTTCTGCCGTCCCGAGAAATTCCACATGAAGTAACGCCAGTACATGAAATGTACTTGGTAACTAAAGAAGAAGCGGAGGTTCTCTACAAAGGTAGGACAATAGTCCGACTTCTTTTGTCCGCAATCGTCATAACGCACTTTTCGACCCTTAATCTGTGCCCACTCCTTATAAGCATTCACGTGATCGCCCGAGGACGAGTACATGCGCGGAAAGAGCGTACAGAAATTAGGATTATACTGATAAGTAGTCTTATAACCTGTCAAAACATAAGCATCCTTTTTGCCCTCCTGCTTGGGAGCGGGAGCATAGTTGGCGTGCCCCTGTTTCTCGACGGGAACGCAGTAGTTTCCTTCAATCTTACGCTGAACGGGAGCGTTATAATATTGCCCGTAGAGCAGCGGACGATCACCGTACTGCTCGCGGTTGAGGTAGGACTTGAGGGCAAAGACATTATCAGGACTGTTCTGGTCCATGGGCGTATCCGCATTTGAACGAATAACGGTAGCGGCATAAGAACCATAACCCACGAGGATAACGGCAACCATCACAATCGCATTATGTATCCAACGCATACGATTGGTGTACTGCTCTTGCAACTTACGATAAGTGTAAACAATACCCCAAATCAATAGTCCCAACGTAAGGATGAGGTAGATGTATAATCCCGTATTGAAGGGACACTTGAAAACATTGACAAAGAGGAGTTCAAACCAACCGGCTACCGTAGGAACCCCCGGAATGATACCATACAAAATCGCTGCCAAGATAAGGCACGAGATAAGGAAGGCAATGATAACGCCCTTCCACGAGAAGGTATAGCGACGGAAGTAGTAAACGAGCACAATCGCCGGAATGGTCAGCAAGTTGAGCAAGTGTACACCGATGCTCAGGCCCATGAGATACATGATGGCAATGAGCCAGCGGTCGGAATGCGGTTCATCCGCCTGTTCATCCCACTTGAGGATAAGCCAAAAGACAATGGCCGTGAACAAAGACGAAGAGGCATAGACCTCGCCCTCCACCGCAGAGAACCAGAACGTATCCGAGAACGTATAAGCCAACGCACCTACCGCACCTGCGCCCAAAATGCCGATAGAGGCGGATAGGCTGAGAGGCTGAGAGGCTGAAAGGACCAGCTTCTTGGCCAAGGCGGTTATCGTCCAGAAAAGGAAGAGGATGGTGAACGCCGAAGCCAATGCCGACAGGGCATTAACGCAAATCGCCACATGAGACGGGTCAGACGCAAAAAGCGAGAAGAAATGCCCCATCATCATAAAGAAAGGTGCTCCGGGCGGGTGACCAACGTCAAACTTATAAGCACTCGAAATAAACTCACCGCAGTCCCAGAAAGAGGCTGTCGGTTCCATCGTCAACAGATACGTAGCAGCAGCAATGGCAAACACGCCCCAGCCGCACACTATATCCCAAAAATTAAACTTTTTCATTCCTGTTTCTTGAAAATTTGCTGCAAAAGTACGATTTTTTTTGGACATATGCAAATTTTTTTGTACCTTTGCGCGCTTTTTGGAAAAAAATAACAAAAATATGAAATTAGAAGACAGAATCATTGCGGTTATTGGCCTTGGATATGTAGGCCTGCCGCTCGCCATTGAGTACGGTAAGAAGTACCGTGTTATTGGTTTTGATGTCAATCAAGCCCGTGTTGCCGAATTGGAGCGTTGGGAAGACCACACCAAAGAGGCGGACATGGTAGGCATGAAGCAAGCGCGTGATGCTTATGCTACCACGCACAAGATTGGATTAACCCTAAGCAGCAACATCGAGGACCTCAAACAAGTAAACACCTATATCGTGAGTGTCCCCACCCCCATCGACCGTTTTAACAACCCTGACCTCACCCCGTTACTCAAAGCCTCGGAAACGATTGGTAAGACCCTCAATAAGGGAGACATCGTTATCTACGAATCGACCGTTTACCCAGGTTGTACGGAGGAAGACTGCGTTCCCGTACTGGAGCGCGTGAGCGGACTCAAGTTCAATCAAGACTTCTACTGCGGGTATAGTCCCGAGCGTATCAATCCGGGCGATAAGGTGAATACCCTCACCAAGATTAAGAAGATCACTTCCGGTTCTACGCCCGAGGTAGCCGACCTTGTAGATGCCCTCTATAACTCGATTCTTCTCAACGGCACGCACAAAGCACCGAACATGAAGGTAGCCGAGGCGGCTAAAGCCGTAGAGAATAGTCAGCGCGACGTGAACATATCGTTTATGAACGAACTGGCACTTATCTGCGACCGCGTAGGCATTGACACCAATGACGTGATTGAGGCTGCCGGAACGAAGTGGAACTTCCTCAAATACCGTCCCGGATTAGTAGGCGGTCACTGTATCAGCGTGGACCCGTACTATTTGGCACACAAAGCCAAATCGTTAGGTTACGAACCGCACGTGATTCTGAGCGGTCGTGCGGTGAATAACTCCATTTCTAAGTTTATTGCCGATAAGACCTTGAAACTCATGATTCAAAAGGATCATAAGATTAAGGACTCGAATGTACTCATTTTAGGTGTGACCTTTAAGGAGAACTGTCCGGACTGCCGTAATACGAAAGTGATAGATATTGCCAACGAGTTGGAGGACTTCGGTTGTAAGGTTGACTTATACGATCCGTGGGCTAATGCCGAGGTGGTGAAGCACGAGTACGGCAAAGAACTCATCGGTGGCATCGACCCCGAAAAACACTATGCTGCCGTTATTGCATGCGTGAGTCACGACCAGTTTAAGACCTTTGATTTCAAGAAATACCACGACCAAGGTGCAGTCATCTTCGATGTGAAGAATTTTGTGGACCGCAGTTTAGTGGATGGTAGATTATAAACGTTTATTACTATGAAGATCGCCGTTGCCGGAACCGGTTATGTAGGTTTGTCTATTGCTACCCTACTCGCTCAGCACAATGAAGTAACAGCCGTAGATATTATCCCCGAAAAGGTGGATATGCTTAATCGTCGTCAGTCCCCTATTCAAGACGAGTATATCGAGAAATACTTAGCGGGGCAGGACGCGGAAGGCAAACCGATTGCACTTCATTTAGCGGCCACCTTAGATGCGCAAAAAGCGTACAAGGATGCCGATTTTGTGGTGATTGCCGCACCGACCAACTACGATAGTCAGAAGAACTACTTTGATACCAGTGCTGTGGAGACGGTAATCCGGCTTGTTATGGATATCAATCCGCAAGCCATCATGGTTATCAAATCCACCATTCCGGTGGGGTTCACCGAGCAAATACGCCAAAAGACGGGCAGTCAGAATATCCTCTTCTCGCCCGAGTTCTTGCGCGAGTCCAAAGCACTCTATGATAACCTCTATCCCAGTCGTATCATTGTAGGCACGGATTTAAAAGACGAGCGCTTAGTAAAAGCGGCTCATACGTTTGCTGAGTTGTTGCAAGAGGGTGCTATCAAGAAGGAAGTCCCCACCCTGTTTATGGGCTTTACGGAAGCGGAGGCGGTCAAACTGTTTGCCAACACCTATTTGGCACTGCGCGTGAGTTACTTCAACGAGTTGGACACCTATGCCGAAATGAAGAATCTGGACACCCAAGCCATCATCAACGGCGTTTGTCTGGATCCGCGCATCGGCACGCATTATAATAACCCGTCCTTTGGTTATGGCGGTTATTGTTTGCCCAAGGACACGAAGCAACTGCTCGCCAATTACCAAGACGTGCCAGAGAACTTGATAGAGGCTATTGTGGAGAGTAACCGCACACGCAAGGACTTTATTGCGGACCGTGTACTGGCCAAAGCCGGTTACTATGCCTACAGCGAAGAGAATAGTTGGAACGAGAAAGCGGAGAAGACCATTACCATCGGTGTGTTCCGCTTAACGATGAAATCGAACTCGGATAACTTCCGCCAGTCCTCTATTCAGGGTATTATGAAGCGTATCAAGGCCAAGGGAGCGAATGTGATTGTGTACGAACCTACCCTGCCCGACGGAACAAGTTTCTTTGGCAGTAAGGTGGTGAACGACCTCAACGAGTTCAAACGTCTCAGTCAAGCCATTATTGCCAACCGCTACGATGCCGTTTTGGACGATGTGCAAGACAAAGTATATACACGCGATATTTTCAAGAGAGATTAGCCTATGGGATTCTTTGGATTATTTAGTAAAGAGAAGAAAGAGACGCTGGATAAAGGACTGGAGAAAAGCAAGGACAGCGTTTTAGAGAAGATCAGTCGAGCCGTTGCCGGTAAAACGACGGTGGATGATGACGTGCTGGATAACTTAGAAGAAGCCCTTATCACCTCCGATGTTGGCGTAGAGACCACATTAAGAATTATTGAACGTGTGCAAGCGCGCGTTGCGCGTGATAAATACCTCAACACCTCCGAACTGAATCATATTTTAGAGGATGAGGTGGCTGAGTTACTACAAGAGAACAACACCCAAGAGGTGCCCGATTTTGATGCTCCCCTACCGGCTAAACCGTACGTTGTTATGGTCGTGGGCGTGAACGGCGTTGGCAAAACGACCACCATCGGTAAACTCGCCTACCAGTTCAAGCAAGCCGGTAAGAAAGTCTATTTAGGCGCAGCCGACACCTTTCGAGCCGCGGCGGTGGAGCAACTCTGCATCTGGGGCGAGCGCGTAGGTGTGCCCGTGATTAAGCAGGAACAAGGTTCGGACCCCGCTTCCGTGGCTTATGATACCTTAGCTTCCGCCAAAGCGAACGATGCCGATGTGGTGCTCATTGACACCGCAGGACGGTTGCATAATAAGATTAACCTGATGAACGAGCTGACGAAGATAAAGAACGTGATGCAGAAGGTCGTTCCCGATGCTCCGCACGATGTGATGCTCGTTTTAGACGGCAGCACGGGGCAGAATGCCTTTGAGCAAGCCAAACAATTCACCAAAGCCACCCAAGTGAGTTCGCTGGCCATCACCAAGTTGGACGGCACAGCCAAGGGCGGTGTGGTGATAGGTATCAGTGATCAGTTTAAGATTCCCGTTAAATATATCGGTTTGGGCGAAAAAATGGAAGACCTGCAAGTCTTCCATCGCAATGAGTTTGTTCGTTCGCTTCTTCGATTAGAGGATTAACGACGAACCGATTGTCCTGAATAACCTCCGGCAGAACGCGACGAACCGCTATAACTGCCGGCGGAGCGAGTGGAACCGCCGTAACTTCCTCCACTATAACTTGCGCTACGCGTACTGGTATACGAACTCCGAGAGGGGTTCGTGTTTGTATTTGTATTCGTATAAGTAGCGGAACGCGAGGGCGTGCTTGTCGTGTTTGCGCTACGCGTACTTGCACTACGAGTGCTATTGGTATAAGTAGCATAGCGAGCACTCGTCTGTCCGCGCGAAGAGGAAGCGGTCTGGGTCGAAGCGGGAACGCGTGTGGCGGAGGTAGCCGTTCGGTTAGGCATATACGAACTCTGCATCGCATACTGCGTGCGGGTATCCGCACTTCGAGTAGCGGCTACGGCGGTAGGTCCGGCTACGCGCGAAGCGTTTCTGACCTCCTGCGTGGCGCGATAAGAGCAGTACGGATGGGCGTGATGGTAGGCATAGATATGATGACTGTACCATGCGACACCCCAGCACGGAACGGCATGCCACCACACCGGCCAGTACCCCCAGTAGTAGGGCGAGTTCCAGCAGTACCAGTCGGGGCCCCAGAACCAGTCATAGATTACCGGACGATAGATATAAACGGGGGTGATGACGTAGTTCTTACCATAAAGGCGCTCGTCTCCGGTGATGGTAACGCGAACATCGTTCTTCGTTTCGTCCTTGACCACCTGAATAGAGGCTACATCTTGGAATATATCCTTGGCTAAAACGGCTTGCAGCACAATCAAGTGATTATTACCGCTTCCCGTTTCCACGATGCGGATATAGTCGATATCGCCATCGCCGTTGAGGTCAAGATTGACATAAGAGGAGTCGGGGTTATTGAGTAGCGCCTCGAACTCCTCTAAATTTTTAGAGGAAGCAAAGATCTTAGCCACGGCTTTCAAATCCAAACCGGAAGCAATCTCACTACTGGTGGAGGAAACGGTAATCGTTTCGTCCGCATGAACCGACTGTGCCACGCTGAGCGTCAGGGCAAGAGTCAAAACAGAAATCCAACGTCTCATACTAAACTAAATTTAAATCGTGATGCATTTTCTCCTTTTTGGTCCTCATATATTTTATATTATAAGGATTAGGAGCTATTTCTATTGAAACGTTCTCCACAATTTCTATGCCATAACTTTCCAACCCCACTCTTTTCACCGGATTATTGGTGAGCAATCTCAGTTTTTTAGCCCCCATGAGTTGCAGTATCTGCGCTCCTACGCCGTAGTCGCGCTCGTCCGGTTTGAAACCCAAATGGATATTGGCTTCTACCGTATCTTCGCCCTGCTCTTGCAGTTTATAAGCACGGATCTTATTCATCAGTCCTATTCCGCGTCCCTCCTGATTCATATAGACGATAATTCCTTTCCCCTCCTTCTCTATCATTTGCATCGCCTTATGCAGTTGTTCTCCGCACTCGCACCGCTTGGATGAGAAAACGTCCCCCGTCATGCAGGACGAATGAACGCGACAAAGGATAGGCTCGTCCTCTTTCCATTCCCCTTTAACGAGAACGATATGTTCCAATCCGTTACTCAGTTGGCGGAAGGGCGTGAGTTGGAAATCCCCGTACTCGGTGGGCAAGAAGACCGTTTCGCCTCGTTCCACCAACGGCGACTCAGCGGGAGAGTTCGGCGTGTCGTGCGCCATTCTATAAGCAATCAGGTCCTTGATGGATATGAGTTTGAGATTGTTTTGTTGAGCCACCTGTTCCAGTTGGGGCAGACGCGCCATCGTGCCGTCGGGGTTCATTATCTCAATGAGTGCCGCCGCGGGTTGAAGTCCTGCCAAGCGTGCCAAGTCAACAGCCGCCTCCGTGTGCCCTGCGCGTTGCAGCACACCACGCGGATTAGCATAGAGCGGATTGATATGCCCCGGACGACCGAACGTATCCGATGTAGAAGCGGGATCCGCCAAAGCGCGAATAGTGGCGGCACGATCATGGGCACTAACACCCGTGGTGCAACCCTCCAATTTATCCACCGTAACGGTGAAGGGAGTACCAAGCATGGAGGTATTATTGGTCACTTGGTGAATCAGTCCTAATTCGGCGCAACGGCTCTGCGGCAGCGGGGCGCAAAGCACACCTCGTCCGTTTTGCAGCATAAAATTCACCTTTTCGGGGGTAATCTTTTCGGCTGCTATAATGAAATCCCCTTCATTCTCGCGATCTTCATCATCAACCACAATCACGAATTTTCCTTCTTTAAAATCCTTAATAGCTTCTTCGATTGAATGCATTTTGTCAGTTTTAAAATATATACTTTTGCTTTAACTATCACTTTTACCCACGCCTCCGGATTGAGCAGTGCCGAGTCGGTAGCGGCTTTGTAGGTTAAGAAAATACCAATGGGCAGCAGTACAAAGGAACTAAGCCACATGCCGCACCAGCAGGGCCATAAGTTTTCACGTGCCATCTTATATCCTGCCGTGTCAATGATATAATAAATAATGAACATGATTACCGAAATCACCACCGGTGCCCCCAAACCTCCCTTGCGTATGATCGCACCCAGCGGGGCACCGATAAAGAAGAAAATAAGGCATGCAAAAGCCAAGGTAAACTTACGGTGCAGTTCGATTTCGTGCTTACTGATATAGCGTTTATAATCTCCTATTATCATCGCACTATAGGCCACATTATCCTGCTGCTGCCGCGCTTTATCTACGGCACTATTCATTACTATTCGTTGTTTTGATTCCGACATACGGGCAAAAATGGAATCGGGGTCACACTCCTTTATCTCTTGCTCCGTTTCCACCGGCAATAACAATACGTCTTTGGCCTTGGCATGTTCACGACCGAAATAGTGGGTTTGAACGATAGCCCGACTCTGTTCATTGCCTTTGTTGGTTTCCAACACTCTCACCGAATCGATGGAGTGCATCAATTGGCGCGCGTTCTTACTCACGTGCTGATCCTCCAGCACCGACTCGTCGTAGCGATTGAACTCCGTATTAAAATCTATGAGTATTTGTTTTTCCTTAAACGTCTCCCGCCGGTAAGGCACATTCGTGCTTGTACTTACACTTTGCTGCTGATTGAGGTTTTCAAAAGATTCACCGCTATAAAGACAGAAAAGCAGATATCTATTGTCCTCCGTAAATAAGATCTTACCCGAATCCGCCATCATAACGGTAGCATTCTTAAATCCTTTCGAGTAATCGTATATCATCAAGTTCTCCAATTTACCCGTTCTTGGATTCTTGCTTCTAACGTAGATATTGTAACCACTGATACCATCGTAGAACTCGCCCTGCGGGATATCCAACTCCGGCGACTTCTGCCGAAGCGAGAAAATCAGTGCCCATAGTTTGACTTGCGACTTTGGAAGCACGCGATTACTGAAAAAGAAAGCACCCACGGATATAAAAGCAATGGCAATGGCCAACGGCCTCATAATGCGGAAAAGAGATATGCCCGCCGCCTTCATGGCCGTCAGTTCAAACTTCTCGCCTAAATTACCAAACGAGATTAAGGAAGCCAGCAGAATAGCCAACGGCAAAGCCAACGGTACCACCGAGGCTACCGCATAAACAAAGAACTCCGCCAACACTTTGACCTCCACCCCTTTTCCTACCAAATCCTGCACGTGCATCCAAACGAACTGCATGAGAAGAATAAAAATGCAGATAAAGAAGGTGAGCAAGAACAACACGAGGAAGTTCTTGAGCAAGTAGATATCTATTTTCTTGATGAAACGCACTATCCTTCTAAGTTTTCACTCACAAACACCAAGGGAAGCAAATCCGCGGCCGACTCAAACACATATATTTTCTTATCGCCATATAACAGCACTTCCATTTTCTGCCCGTAACGATGCTCCGTTTCCAACATCACTTGACGGCACGCACCGCACGGGGCTTGCGGTTCTTGCGTAAAATGCCCTCCTGTATAGCAAGCAATCGCCAACCGAAGCACAGGCTCCGAAGGATAGGCAGCACCGGCAGCAAACAGCGCACTGCGCTCCGCACAAAGACCGCTGGGATAGGCTGCGTTTTCCTGATTACATCCTTTAATCACTTCTCCGTTCTTAAGCTCAACGGCTGCTCCTACGTGGAACTTAGAATAAGGACAATAGGAGTAATTCGTTTGATCTTTCGCAATCGTGATTAAACGGCGTTGCTCGTCATTGAGTTCATCCCAAGTAAGCTCTTTTACTTGCGTTTTAATAACCAAATTTTTCATTCTATTTGTGATTTAAGCGTATTATCCGGGTTGCATAAAATGCAAATTTGCTGCAAAAGTACGATTTTTTTTGGATAATTGCAAATTTTTTTGTAATTTTGCAGTCGATTATGAAATATTACGGCCGATTTTGGATATTATTTTGCATTTTAGGGCTTTTTTCGTCCTCTTTATTTGCATCTTCTTCTATGCAGAGCGTAGAAGATTCTCTTAATAATTACGTGTCCTTCCCGCCTTGCGTGCCTCGCGTGCACGTCAAGAACCTTCGGGTGAAGGGCAACATCGTGAATGTATATACCAATAATACCCTTTCTTGTCTTAGCCTCTCGCCGGCGGAACTGACGCAACTGCACAAAAAAGTCAGTCGTTGGGTGTTAGGGCACGAGAAAGGAAAAGTGACCCTTTATTCCGATAGAAAAGACCTCTATAGTCTCATTACGGCTCGGTATAAGACCATCAAGAATCCTTATACCAAAACGAGCCTTCCGTTTATTGAAAACACGGACAAAGGTTTTACCGCCTCCAAGGGATTAGAGGGCAAAAAAATCGCCCTTTGGCCCAGTCACGGCTTGTATTACAATCTGGAGCAAGATATTTGGCGTTGGCAACGCGCCACGATGTGGTCGATGGTGGAGGACGTATTCACGCACCAACTCGCCAACCAATGGCTCGTTCCCATGCTCGAGAATGCCGGTGTCTACGTCTTTGAACCGCGCGAAAGGGACACACAGACCAACGAAGTGGTGGATACTATATTTCAGACTATCGGTTCCCAACGACGCTTTACCCCTACTCTCCCTCAGACCGGTTCTTACGGGATTTATATTCGTTATCAACCATCAAAGGATACCAAGGCGCACGCCTTATCGGTTTGTCACGGAGGCGTTACCACCCACTATTCTTTCCATCCCTGCTACCTTGATTCTACGTGGCAATGGCTTGGACAAACGACCTTTACAACCGATTCTGCCGCCAATTATATTCTGGCCGATTCGCTCGTGGATGCCGTTCGGTTAGGAGGCGGTTACGGAACGATAGAGCGTTATGGTCAAACGAGTGCTATGCCTCGTTGGACCGAGGCGGCACGCTACTGGCTCGAATATGCCGGTTATCCCGATTCCGTATGGTGCGTCAATCGGGACAGCAACGATTATCGAGATGACTTGCAAAGCCGCGGTTATTGGGTGAATTTCATTAACGAGCAGGTGCCCATTGACCTCAGTTTTGCCCTCCACACGGATGGTTATTCGGTGCCCGTTGATTCAGCGATTATCGGTACTTTAGCACTTTATACCCACCGTCAAAACCGCGATCTCACCGACTATATCCAGACACAAGTGGTCGAGGATTTGCGCCAACAAGTGGATTCCACATGGACACGGCGTGAACTGAGGGACGCTAAGTATGCGGAGACGAATTATCCGATAGTGCCTGCCGTGCTTTTGGAGGTACTCTCCCATAAGAACTTAGCGGACATTCGCTATGCCTTAGACCCCAAGTTTCAGTTTATCGTTTCGCGCGCCATCTATAAGGGCATCCTACGAGGCTTGCGGTTCGGTCAATCCGTCGTTATTCAGCCCCTTCCCGTACAAAAAATAAGGGTTGATAAACAGGGAGATAAATGGATCTTGCGTTGGCAACCTACGCAGGACACATTAGAACCTACCGCCACCCCCAATCGTTACCTTGTTTATACGCGTCTAAACGGCGGTAGTTGGGATAATGGTTCGAGTACAAAAAACACGCAAATGAGTTTCACCCCCAAGCACGGTGTACAGTACGATTTTAAGGTCGTAGCGGTCAATGACGGAGGTATCAGTTTTGACTCCGAAACGGTGTCCGCTTACCTTGCCCCCAAGGAGCAAGAAAAAGGACTGATTTGTATTATCAATGCTTTCCACGAAGTGCGCGGACCGCAATGGTTTACCGATTCTACCTATGCCGGAATTGTGCCGGGCAGTTATGCTGTTCCCTATAAGCAAGGCTGGTGTTATATCGGAGATCAGTTTGTGTACGATAGACAGTTAGACTGGGTGGATGACGACAACTGCGGTTTGGGTATGTGTCGTCAGGACTATCGGGGACGTCTGCTGCACGGCAATTCGTTCGACTACCCTACCCTCCACGGTAAGGTTCTGGCACAGATGGGTTATTCCTATGTGAGCGGTGACGTGCAAGCCTATGATTTCATCGACACAATCTATGATGCCATCGACCTTATTTGCGGCAAACAATCCACTTTTGATTTAAACTTAGAACCGTTAGCCTCGGCGGCTCAACGCACCCCCCTCTTGGTATCCGGTTCGGCGTTAGGCGGGCTGCCTATCCGTTCGGCGCTGCATTACGATTTGCGCTCACCCGCAGTGGCGGTGCAAGGACAAGTACGCGTCACGGCGCAGCGGGCTAAGAACTACACCCTAACCTATCAAACCAAACCCAACGAGCAGCAACTCTTTGCCGAATATGCGGACGCTCTGCAACCGAAGGATAGCGCACAGGTCTTCGGCCGTTTCAGTGAGAACGGTCTGCCTGCTATTATAGGTGGAGAGGCAGAAGGGCTGATAGGCGGAGAGGCAGAGAGGTATTTAATATACGCTTTTCCGCTCGAAAGTGCAACGGACTTTGAAACAATATATAGATACAGCATTAATTGGTTAACCAATGAGTAGAAGAAGTTTACCTATTTATCGGGATATTTTGATAACGGGCGTAGCCGCCGAAGGAAAGGCACTGACCCGTATCGAGGACGTGGTCGTTTTTGTACCCTATTGCGTTCCGGGGGATGTAGTGGACCTGCAGGTCACCAAGAAAAAGCACTCCTTTATGGAGGCTCGCGTGATCGCGTTTAAGAAGTACTCAGATATACGCTGTCAGCCCGTGTGCAAACATTTCGGCACGTGCGGAGGGTGCAAGTGGCAGAACCTACCCTACGACAAGCAAATCGAGTACAAGCAGCAGCAAGTGGTGGATAATCTGACTCGCATCGGCAAGGTGGAATTGCCGCCTATCTCGCCCATCAAAGGCAGTAAAGAGATATATGAGTACCGCAATAAGTTAGAGTTCACTTTTGCCGACCACCAATGGCTCACTACGGAAGAAATGCAAGCGGGTGTACCCTTCCAACCGGGGTTAGGTTTTCACATGCCCTCTTGCTTTGACAAGGTCATGCAAGTGGACGAGTGTCACCTCATGGCACCGCTCAATGACGCGATTCGCAATGCCGTTTATCACTTTGCCGTGGAGCACAACATGACTTTCTACAACGAGCACACGCACGAGGGGCAGTTGCGCAATCTTATCATTCGCAATAACCAAAAGGGCGAATATATGGTCATCCTCGTCTTCGGCGAATCCTTCAACAATCACCAATCAGCCTTATTGCAATATCTTCACGATCAATTCCCGCAGATTATCAGTTTACAGTACGTAATCAACGAGAAATTCAATGATACCATCTCAGATTTAGAGGTACAGGTATTCTTTGGTGAAGAAGCCATCATTGAGCAGATGGAGAACTTGCAGTTCAAAGTGGGCCCCAAATCTTTCTATCAGACCAATACCGAGCAGGCGTACGAACTATATAAGGTCGTGCGCGAGTTTGCTCAGTTGACGGGCACCGAACTTGTCTTTGACCTCTACACCGGCACGGGAACGATAGCCAATTTCGTGGCTCATCAAGCCAAACAAGTGATTGGTATTGAATATGTGCCGGAGGCGATTGAAGATGCTAAAATCAACGCGAAGTTTAATGGCTTGGGTAATACCCTCTTCTTCGCGGGAGATATGAAGGATATACTAAACAACGATTTCATCGAAAAATATGGACGACCGGACGTGATTATCACCGACCCGCCGCGGGCAGGAATGCACGAGGATGTGATTAACACAATCTTGTTTGCTGCCCCCGAACGAATCGTTTATGTGAGTTGCAATCCAGCAACGCAGGCGCGTGATCTCAATCTTTTGGACGCGAAATATGAGGTTGTAAAAGTGCAGCCCGTTGATATGTTCCCGCACACACAACATGTAGAGAACGTGGTGCTTTTAAAGAAAGTTTGACTAAAACTGAAAAAGGTTGAAATTAATATGTCCTCACTGTTTTACATCGGTGAGCGATGATGCCTTGCTGCCGGTTAAGCAGAGGCGAGTGAGTAATTTTCTGCCAAAAGCATAAAAAATAAGTACAAAAACAAAAAATATATAAATATATTTGTACATATCATTTTTTTTTACTATCTTTGCAGCCGTTTTGTAAAAATAACACACTGCCAATAATCAATTAACTATATTAATAACCACACAATGGACAAGAAAAGAGTTTATACCTTCGGTAATGGAAAAGCAGAAGGTAATGCCCAGATGCGCGAGCAGCTGGGCGGTAAGGGCGCTAACTGCGCCGAGATGAATCTTGTGGGTGTTCCGGTTCCTCCCGGATTCACTATTACCACAGATGTATGTAACGAGTACTACCAAGTAGGTCAGGAGAAGATCGTGGAGCTCCTTAACGACGACGTAATGGCTGCCGTTAAGCACATTGAGACGCTCATGAACTGCAAGTTCGGTGATCCAAAGAACCCGCTGCTGGTCAGCGTTCGTTCGGGTGCCCGCGCTTCGATGCCCGGTATGATGGACACCATCCTCAACCTCGGTCTGAATGATGTAGTAGCCGAAGGCATGGTAGCTAAGACCAACAATCCTCACTTCGTTTATGACAGCTATCGCCGCTTCGTACAGATGTACGGTGACGTTGTTTTAGGTATGAAACCCGTGAACAAGACGGATATTGACCCCTTCGAGAAGATCATCGAAGAAGTGAAGGCTATCCGTGGCGTTAAATTGGATAAAGACCTCAATGTAGATGAACTCAAGCTGCTGGTAGCTCGTTTCAAGACCGCTATCAAAGAGGGTACCGGTAACGATTTCCCAACCGACCCGATTGAGCAACTGTGGGGTGCTATCTGCGCTGTGTTCCGCTCTTGGATGAACGAGCGCGCTATCCTCTACCGTAAGATGGAAGGAATTCCTGACGAGTGGGGAACCGCCGTTAGCGTAATGGCTATGGTATTCGGTAACATGGGCGAGACCTCCGCTACGGGTGTTTGCTTCAGCCGCGATGCTGCTACGGGTGAGAACCTGTTCAACGGTGAGTACCTCGTTAACGCACAAGGTGAAGACGTAGTTGCCGGTATTCGTACCCCGCAACAAATAACGCTCGAAGGCAGCCGCCGTTGGGCTGCACTGCAAGGTATCTCCGAAGAAGAGCGTGCCGCTAAGTATCCTTCTATGGAAGAGGCAATGCCTGAGCTCTACAAAGAGTTGAATGGTATTCAACAAAAACTGCAAGCGCACTACCGTGACATGCAAGACATGGAGTTCACCGTACAAGAAGGTAAACTATGGTTCTTGCAGACTCGTAATGGTAAGCGTACCGGTACGGCTATGGTTAAGATTGCCATGGATCTCGTTCGCGAAGGTATCATCACCGAGAAAGAGGCTATCATGCGTTGCGAACCTCAGAAGTTAGATGAACTACTCCACCCCGTATTTGATAAAGAGGCTTTGAAGAAAGCGAAAGTGATTACGCAAGGTCTGCCCGCTTCTCCGGGTGCAGCTTGCGGTCAAATCGTTTTCCACGCTGACGATGCCCAAGACTGGCACAAGAATGGCCATAAGGTGATCATGGTTCGTTTGGAGACCAGTCCTGAAGACTTAGCCGGTATGGCAAGTGCAGAAGGTATCTTGACCGCACGTGGTGGTATGACCTCACACGCTGCTGTTGTGGCACGTGGTATGGGTAAATGCTGCGTATCGGGTGCAGGTGCTATCGTAGTAGATTATAAAGCTAAGACCGTCACGATTGAAGGCGTAGCTTATAAAGAAGGCGATTATATCAGTTTGAATGGTTCGACCGGTCAAGTCTATGCCGGTGAGATTCCTACGAAGGCTGCTGAACTCAGTGGTGACTTCAAGGCATTGATGGATCTCTGCGACAAATACACACGTCTGCAAGTTCGTACGAACGCAGATACTCCTCACGACGCAGCCGTAGCTCGCGCTTTTGGTGCTAAGGGTATCGGTTTGACCCGTACGGAGCATATGTTCTTCGAGGATAAGAAGATCTTGGCTATGCGTGAAATGATCTTGGCTAAGGACGTAGAAGGTCGTGAGAAAGCTTTGGCTAAGTTACTGCCCTACCAAAAGGCAGACTTCAAGGGTATCCTTGAGGCTATGGATGGTTGCCCTGTGAACATCCGTCTGCTTGATCCTCCTTTGCACGAGTTCGTTCCTCAT
>JAZRWG010000052.1:0-37522 GCA_045599545.1 Paludibacteraceae bacterium
AAACAGATTGATGGAAATCTGGCATTGATGCAATTGGGTGGTATCTATGATGTTTCTTTTGACGCGGTGACCAGAGAGCTTGTAATGGGCCGCCACAGTGGTAATTCGTTGTATGTCTATAGGAGTTACTACGGTAGTGAAATCAACGCTGTTCCCTTTGCAGGCTTTAATGCTACCGCAGAGAAGGTCTTTGTAGATGAACAGAACGACGAATATTACTTGAAGATTGAGACCGCTGATGCTAAGGCTGCTGTTGCCGGTTTGGTAGGTAATGCTTATGATGTTTATTACATGAAACAAGTAGCCGAGAATCCTTCCGCATTGATATTTGATTACAAAACCAATATCGCAGGTGCGGTGACTCTTTCGATTGTAAAAACTTCCGGTGATCCTGCGTCGGCAGTACCTGTATTTGTGTACGATTTGGGTAATGCAAAAGTGGACGATTGGAAATCAATGGTTATTTACTTGGATGATATTATGCAAGATAAGAGCGTCTTGATTCAGGAGAATGAAGGCGATTCGTATTATATCCTATTTAATATCGAAAGTAAAGACGGATTGAAGGATGGCGAATTAGATGTTCGCGACATGTATTTCGCTCCTTATATTCAGTATAATGTAACTGTTCCGGAAGGTACAGAGATTTGCTACCTTAAGATGGGTGAATTCTTCTATGAAATGGAGAAAGATGCTTCTCTCCACTATACGAAGACATTCCTCGACGTGGAGCGTCACGGCAGTACCTATAACTATTACAGTGGTGAAGGCGATGAGTTTATTGAAGCAGATGCCAAAGGTGAAGTTGCTAAACCTCGTTTCTATAAAGCCGAGGATGTCGTAGTTGCATGGAAGGAAGCGTATTGCTCTCCTAAGTTTGGCTATTTGATGAATGACAAACTGACTCAATTCATTGAAACGGATGGTGGTAACTTAGTTCTTGACAAGATAGCTATTACCGAAGAGGATAGTGCTTACTACATTATCAATATGTGTACGGAAGACACGATGAAGGCTGCCGAAGTTCCCGCTGTTGCTGGGGATTACAAGGTTGAACTTGTTTTGGCTAACACAAGTGTTATCTTCACCAAACTGGAGCCGGTTCATCCGAAGGGACCAATCACCATCTTTGAAGGTGAGGCAGATTTGAACAACTGGGGAACGAACTGGCAAATAGGTGATGGCACCTTTGGCGCTAATGATCCACAAGTATTTGTAAACGCAGGTCTTAAAGAAGGTCAATTAATTAAAGTTTATATTAAGACTACTGCCGATTATTGGGGTATGCAATTCTTCGATGGTCACTGGGGCGCTCAGAATTATATGCCCAAATTAGTTACCGGTGTTGATAATGTTGAATACCCAAATCAAGTAAATGGTGATTATTATAATCTGGCTCACAACTGTGGTATTGTTGAGATTCCTGTTTCGGCAGAATTGGCAGAGCAATTAACCACCCTTACTGATTGGGGATATTGCTGGATTCTGCAAGGAAATGTAATCATTACCAAGATTACGTTAGAAGAAGGTCCTAAAGTTATCTTCCAAGGTGAAGCTGACTTGAACAACTGGGGAACGAACTGGCAAATAGGTGATGGCACCTTTGGTGCTAATGACCCACAAGTATTTGTGAAAGCAGGTCTTAAAGAAGGTCAATTAATTAAGATTTATTTTGAGACTACGGCTGATAATTGGGGTATGCAATTCTTCGATGGTCACTGGGGTGCTCAAAATTATATACCCAAATTAGTTACCGGTGTTGATAATGTTGAATACCCAAATCAAGTAAATGGTGATTATTATGATTTAGCTGCTCACGGCTATGCTGTTGAGATTCCTGTTTCGGCAGAATTGGCAGAGCAATTAACTACTCTTACAGATTGGGGTTATTGCTGGATTCTGCAAGGAAATGTAATCATTACCAAGATTACGTTAGAAGAAGGTCCTACGGTTATCTACCAAGGCGAAGCAGACTTGAACAACTGGGGAACGAACTGGCAAATAGGTGATGGCACCTTTGGTGCTAATGACCCACAAGTATTTGTAAAAGCCGGTATCTTTGAAGGTCAAGCCATCCGCATATATATCACAACTACGGCTGATAATTGGGGTATGCAATTCTTCGATGGTCACTGGGGCGCTCAAAATTATATACCCAAATTAGTTACCGGTGTTGATAATGTTGAATACCCAAATCAAGTAAATGGTGATTATTATGATTTAGATGCCAATGGCGGTGTTGTTGAGATTCCTGTTTCGGCAGAATTAGCAGAGCAATTAACCACTCTTACAGATTGGGGATATTGCTGGATTCTGCAAGGTAATGTAATCGTTACCAAGATTACGTTAGGAAAGCCTTCTATCAAGAAAGAAGGACCTACCGAGGATTGCTTCGAAATCGTTGATGAAGCTTTCAATGCATTAGACGATAGTGCTTCGATTGCTGAAGGTGTGATGACATTTAATGCTCCTAACAGTGCAATGAATATGTGGTTGGGTGGCTTAGACTTGAGCGCGAACAATACGTTAACGATTGAGTACGAGGCTACGACTGATTTCCAAGTGCTGCTACAAGACGCACAAGGCGAGGAGCAATTCTTTGCAGAAGCTGATACGAACATTGTTGTTTACCACTATCTGGCTAATGTCGATATGAAGAAACTGCTGCAATTCATCTTCGTTGCTGACACCATTGGTACGGTTAAGATTAACAGCCTCTGCTTCAGCAAAGTTGAATATCCGACCTATTACTTAGGTCATAAGTGGGACGGCGCAGAAAAAGTAACCTTCCGCGAGATGAATACCGATAACCACGGTGATTGGTTTATCTCGGGTATTGTATTTGGCAATGAGATCCTACTTGCCTTCGAGGCAGAACCGAAAACGGCGGATACGATTTCGTTAAAAGATATCCCGGAGATTAGCGGTAAGGAACTTCTTATCGGTGATGAGGTTGAGTTCCATTGCTTCGAGTTCCTTGGCAACAGGTTCGCTGCCGAAGTTCTTACTCGTCCTACCTATGTTAAACATCCATGGGAGAGCGGTGAATGGACTTGGGTTATGATGACTCGCAACGAAGAACTCGAACAATGGGAATACACTGGCATTTGGGGCGGTCAAGGCTTCAATATCAATGCTGCCGGTCCGTACGACAATGATGCTCTTTGGTTTGCTGCTAACGACACAAACGTAGTCTATACTACCACCGAAGGTGAAGTAACCGTAGAGCCTGTTGTTGGAACCAAGGTTACCATCTACTATGTAGATAACGAAACCAAAGCAGGTGTATGCTATGAAGCTGCTACCGGTTTGAACACAATCAAGAAAGGCGTTCAAGTTATCAAGATCTTCCGCAACGGACAATTCATTATTCGCCAAGGAGAGAAGAACTTCAATGTTCTTGGACAAGAGCTCTAATTTGGTAGGTTCTTATTCTATTCAAATTCAGGGGAAGTCGCAAGACCTCCCCTGTTTTTTTGTAGGGGGTAGGGTGTGTACTGTACCCATTTCCTTCTAAATGGTACTAATTTATCCAAATCGGCTACAAAAAGATAATAGATTTGCGTATTTGCAAAATTATTAGTAATTTTGTAGCCGAAATAAGATAATAACAAACAAGATAATACCAAAACAATTAAAATTATGAAACACTATTTTATGACATTCAGTCTTTTGCTATCCCTCTGTTTAGGAGTGACGGCTTGTAAACAAGAAGAACCGCAACCTCAACCCCGCGAAAGAGAAGCTACCCTCGCTATTGAGAGTTGCTCTATCGAAGAGGGTGCTTTTGTGGATGTGTTGCGCACCAACTCCGTAACGATTATGCTCGGTAATGGTAGTATGATTAAACTAACCGGAACCCCTATCACCTTGAATGGTACCACCGTTACGCCTAAGATGAACGCCGCTTGGACGGGAATCGAAATCGCTTTAGCCTTAGAGGCAGAGAAGGATTACGAACTTATCCTGCCCCAAGGAGCCGTTCAACTATACAAAGACTCAACCCGCGTTAATCCAGAGTTCAAACTGCACTTTAACACCAAAGAGAGCAGTCGCCCCGCTGATCCGGGAATAACGGCTAAAAATTTAGTTGAGAAGATGGGCTTCGGTTGGAACCTGGGTAACCACTTCGACAGCTACAACGAGCAGTTTGAGTTCAATGGATCGAAGGGTATAGAATGGGGTTACTGGGACGGTGCCAAACCGACACAACAGTTATACACGAGTCTTGTGGCTGCCGGTGTTAAGACCCTCCGCATGCCCGTGACATGGGGCAACTGGCAAGTAAGAGAAGGTTATGCCATCGCCGAGAACTTCATGGCGGAAGTCAAGCAAAACGTCGATTGGGCAATAGAGGCAGGGATGTTCGTGCTCGTCAACACCCACCACGATGAATACTGGCAAGATGCCGTACACGCCTTAGGCAACACGCTACTGCGCGATTCTATCGAGGAACGTATAACGGCCACCTGGAAACAGATTGCCGAGACCTTCAAAGACTATGACAACGATAAACTGATGTTCGAGACCTACAACGAGATACACGATGATAACTGGGGTTGGGGCGGTTTGAATTACAACGGTTTATGCCAACTTATGGAACGATGGAACCAACTGGCGGTGGATGTGATTCGCGCTACGGGTGGCAATAATGCCGACCGCTGGATTGGCGTTCCGTCCTTCTGCGCTTCGGATATATTCACGGTTGGTCCCAAACACGTGCTTAATCTCCCGGAAGACCCCGCAAACAAGATTATGGTGGCTGTCCATACATATGCTCCGTTTGAGTTCTGCACCGAAGGAACGGTTCAACAATGGGGTCACACCGCTACCGAAGCGGGTGCTGCTAAGAACGGCGAAGCGGATATAAGGAACTTCTTCGACAAACTTAAAAAAGAATTTATCGACAAGAATATACCCATCTACGTGGGTGAGTTCGGTTGCGAGACCCGCGCCAACGAGGCCGATGAAAAATACCGCACCTACTTCATGGAATATCTGTGCCGTGCGTCTTACTTTGCCGGTGTTCCCGTCATGCTGTGGGATAATAACAACAATAGCCAAGGTACCGGCGGTGGCGGCGAGTGCTTCTGGTATGTGAACCACACCACGGGCGCGCTCAACACTCCCGAACTGATTGCCACGATGGTCAAGGCCGCTACCTCCGACCAAAAAGGATATACCCTCGAGTCCATTTATAACAATGCACCGAAATAATGAATCAGTACGGATACTTTGATGATAAGCGTCGGGAATATGTGATAACCCATCCCGCAACGCCTTTCCCGTGGATTAACTACCTCGGGAATGAAGATTTCTTCGGCCTTATTTCCAATACCGCCGGTGGTTACAGTTTCTGCAAAGACGCTAAGTTCCGTCGCATCACTCGCTACCGCTATAACGGCGTGCCCATGGATGCGGGCGGTCGCTATTTCTATATCAAGGACGGCGACACCGTCTGGAACCCCGGATGGAAACCGTGCAAGACGCCACTGGATAGTTACGAGTGCCGTCACGGTCTGAACTACACCCGCATCACCGGCGAGAAGAACGGAGTGAAAGCTTCGCTGCTCTGCTTCGTTCCTCTTCATACATGGGCGGAAGTGCATAAACTCACCATCACCAATCACACATCACAAATCAAAAAGCTGAAGATTTTCAGTTTTGCCGAATGGTGCCTTTGGAACGCCTCGACCGACATGGAGAACTTCCAGCGGAACTGGTCCACGGGCGAGGTGGAAGTGGAGAGTGGGGGTAGAGGAGTAGAGGGTAGGGGAGTAGGGTTTACTGCTATCTACCATAAAACCGAATATAAAGAGCGGCGGAATCATTATGCCTATTATGCTTTGGCTAACCGCCAAGCCGACGGCTGGGATACCGACCGCGAAACGTTTATCGGTTTGTATAACGATTTCTCTAATCCCCAATGCGTAACGGCAGGCAAGCCTGCACTATCCGTGGCGCATGGTTGGAGTCCCATTGCCTCTCATTATATCGAGATAACCTTGCAACCGGGCGAGACACAGGACCTTATTTTCCTGCTCGGGTATGCCGAGAACGAACAGGACAAGAAATTCTGTGAGGCTGACATAGAGCGCAAACACAAAGGCGAACTCATATCTTCGCAAGCCTCTGATGTCACCTTAATCAATAAGACGCACGCACACGAAGTCATCGCCCGTTTCTCTACCGTGGAAGCGGTGGACGCTGCCTTTGCCGAACTGCAAGCACTGTGGGACGGACTGCTGTCTACCTTTAGCGTAGCCAGTAAGGACGAACGCCTTAATCGGATGGTCAATATATGGAATCAGTACCAGTGTATGATCACCTTCTGCTTTAGCCGTTCCGCCTCTTTCTTTGAGTCGGGCATAGGCCGAGGCATGGGTTTCCGCGATAGTAACCAAGACCTCGTCGGTTTCGTGCACCAGATACCTCAGCGGGCCCGCGAACGTATCCTCGACATAGCGGCTACCCAGTTCCTCGATGGCGGGTGTTACCACCAGTATCAGCCCCTCTCCAAACGCGGCAATAACGACATAGGCGGCGGTTTCAATGACGACCCGATGTGGCTTATCTTCGGAACGGTGGCGTATATCAAGGAGACGGGCGATTATAGTATCTTGGACGAGATGATTCCGTTTGATAACCAGCCCGGCACGGAGGTGAGTCTGTTTGATCACCTGCGCGTTAGTTTTGGGCATGTGGTGAGTAACCTCGGCCCCCAAGGGCTGCCCCTTATCGGGCGTGCCGACTGGAACGACTGCCTCAACCTCAACTGCTTTAGTTGGGACCCCAACGAGTCGTTCCAAACAACGGAGAATAAAACCGAAGGCAGCAAAGCCCAATCGCTCATGATTGCCGGTTTGTTCGTGTTCTGCGGGAAAGAGTACGTTGAGCTATGCAAAGTCATTCATAATGACGCCGAAGCCGCTTGGGCGCAGAAGAAGATAGATAAGATGATCGTGGCGGTAAAAGAGAACGGTTGGGACGGTGAGTGGTATCTCCGCGCTTACGATTTCTTTGGCAATAAGATCGGTTCCAACGAGAACGAAGAAGGTAAGATCTTCATTGAGTCGCAAGGCTTCTGCACGATGGCCGAAATAGGCAAAGAGGATGGCCTAGTGGATAAGGCGCTCGATAGTTGCAAGCGCTATCTCGACACTCCTCACGGCATGGTGCTCAATCATCCTGCTTTCACGACGTATCATGTGGAGATGGGCGAGATATCGTCCTATCCGGCAGGTTATAAAGAGAATGCCGGTATCTTCTGCCATAATAACCCGTGGGTGATTATCGGCGAAGCGAAAGCCGGTCGCGGTAACGACGCCTGGGAGCATTACACCAAGATTGCTCCGGCGTGGATAAAAGACCAAGACCTCCATAAGATAGAACCGTATGTCTATTGTCAAATGGTAGCGGGTAAGGATGCCGCCAAATCGGGCGAGGGTAAGAACTCGTGGCTCACCGGAACGGCAGCATGGAACTGGCTGACCGTGTCGCAGTATATCCTCGGTATCCAACCCGGGTTCAACGAACTCATCATTGACCCGTGCCTGCCGGCGGATATGGCGGACTTCACCGTTCGCCGCAAGTGGCGCGAGGCGGAGTACGAGATCATCGTTCGCAACCCCAACCACAAGCAGAAAGCGGATAAGCCCACCGTAGTGGACTACCGCCCCGGAAAACAAACCATCGAAATAATATTATGAACATTATGAAAAACATTGCTTACATTTTTTTAGGACTGGTATTGATGGCTTGCAGTCAAGCCACGACACCGTCGCAAGAATTAATCGACCGCCTCGCCGAACTGAGTGAGCGCGGCATCATGTACGGTCACCAAGACGACCCCTTCTACGGCACGACGTGGCAATGGGAAAAGGGTCGTTCCGACACCTACGAACTGGTGGGCGATTATCCTGCCGTAATGGGTTTTGATCTTGGCGGATTAGAACTCACCTCCCCTTCGGGGGGAGGCTGGGAGGGGGCTTATAACCTGGACAGCGTTCCCTTCTGCTGGATACGTGAGGAGGCAATTAAACAATATGAGAATGGCGGTATTGTGACTTTCTCGTGGCATCCGCGTAACCCCAAAACGGGCGGCAACGCGTGGGATGTTTCCGACCCCACTACCGTTCGCAGTATCCTCCCCGGAGGCGAGAAACACGAACTATTCGTGACTTGGATGCAATCCCTCGTGGACTTTTTCCTGAGTCTCCATCCACAATCAACAATCAGCAATCAACAATCAACAATCCCCTTTATCCTTCGCCCCTGGCACGAGTACAACGGTTCGTGGTTCTGGTGGGGTAGGAACAACTGCTCGAACGAGGAGTGGCTTGCGCTTTGGAACATGTTCCAAGATTATATCAACGAGCGTGTACCGAATAGCATCGTTTGGTGCTGCTCACCGAACTTGGACGGTCATTTCACGACGGAGTATTTAGAGTCTCGTTTTCCCGAACCCGGCCGCGTAGATATTTTAGGTTATGACACCTACCAATGGGGCACGGAGGAGGATTTTGTAGCGGGTTCGACCAAGGATATCGATTTCCTTTACGCTTATGCTCAATCGCACAATATGCTCTTTACCATCAGCGAGTGCGGTATTCAGAACTCGCCCGTTCCCGACTGGTGGACACGTGTGTTCTTACCCTTAACCGAAGGCAAAAAGGTTTGCTATTTCCTGCCTTGGCGCAACTGGCATAAAGAGCACTTCGGCGCTGCCAAAGGATTGGCAACAGAAAAAGACTTTATCAAACTCTATAACAACCCTAGAACCCTATTCTTAAAAGACCTATGGCAACAATAAAAGAAAAACTCGCTTATGCAATGGGCGACGCCGCTGCGGGCGGTATCACTTGGAAAATCATGTCCATTGCTTTTCCTCTGTTCTTCACGAATGTTTTTGGACTCAGTTTTGCGGATGCGGCTATCCTTATGTTGATTGCTCGTCTGTTTGACGTAGTGACCGACCCCCTGATGGGTTCGCTTGCCGACCGTACGCAGTCGCGTTGGGGAACCTATCGTCCGTGGCTCATCTTTGGAGCTATTCCTTACGGACTGATCTTCGCGCTTCTGCTCTTCACCCCTGACCTCGGACCGGTGGGTAAACGCGTCTATGCCTATACTTTCTACCTGCTTATGATGGCGGCTTATACGGCCGTTAATGTGCCCTACGGTTCGCTACTCGGCGTGATGACGGAGGACGATAACGAGAAAAACCAGTTCTCCTCTTACCGCATGGTGGGGGCGTATCTGATGGGCTTTATTACCCTTCTTATCTTCCCCTATGTGCAGAAATGGATTGGTGGCACAGAGGCACACCAGTACGCCGTTATCGGAGCTGTCTTTGGCGGCTTGGCGGCGGTGATGACAATGCTTTGCGGTTTGCTCACTAAGGAGCGAATCAAACCCAAACGGGCAGAACATTATGACTTCAAGCAGTTTGTGGATTTGTTCAAGAATAAACCGTGGCTCTATCTTACGGCAACGGGTATATGTACCAATTTCTTTAACGGTTTCCGTTATGCTGTTGCGGCTTATCTATTTACGTACTGCTTGGGCGGTGACGTGCTCCTTACCGGATTATCGGAATGGATAGGAACGATACATATTGGCAATTGGAACATTGATCCTACTATTATCATTAACTTCACCGTCTTTATGGCGATAGGTGAGGTAACTTGTATGATTTTCGGCGGTGTATCGCCTAAGTTCACCCAATGGGTAGGCAGCAAGAAAAAAGCGTTTATCATTTCCGCTTTCATCTGCGCAGTCACGTCCGTAGCGTTCTTCTTTATTCCTATGAACAGCGCCTATATGTGGCTCATGATTACCATGGTTATTCTCACCTCCATCGGTGTGGGTCTTTATTCGCCGCTGTTGTGGTCAATGTACGCCGATGTGGCAGACTACGCTACGGAGAAGTTCGGCACGTCCTCTACGGGACTGATTTTCTCCTCGGGAACGATGGCGCAGAAACTCGGAGGCGCAATCTCGGGTTCGCTCATCGCTGCTTTGTTAGGTGCTGCGGGATTGGTTTCCTCTACGGATATGATAACGGGTGAAACGATCGTAACCATCACCAACGAACATGCAGTGCAGATGATGATCTGGTGCCTATTCTCGCTGATTCCCGCCGGAATAGCTTTGATTATGGCTTGGCTTGTGTATAAATTCCCGATACGTAAGTAGTTGAAAGTGGAGAGTTTAGAGTTTAGAGATATAGTAACGAAGAACATCCTGCCTTACTGGCTACGCTTGCAGGATAAGGAACACGGTGGATTCTACGGGCAAGTGCTCGCGGACGAAACGGTGGTGAAAAAAGCCAACCGCGGAGCCATTCTGTATGGCCGTATTCTGTGGTCCTTCTCGGCGGCGTACCGCGTGCTCGGCAATCCCGAATACTTGGAGGCTGCGGTCAATGCCAAGAACTATATATTGGAGCATTTCATTGACAAGCAGTTCGGGGGCGTTTATTGGGAACTTGATTATTTGGGCCATCCTATTAACGACCGCAAGCAGTTCTATGCGATGGGGTTCGTTATTTATGGTTTGACCGAGTATATCCGCGCTACGGGGGATACATCGGTGCTATCTACCGCGATTGATTTATATCGTTATATCGAAACCCTTGCCTGGGACAGCGAAAAGGGAGGTTATATCGAAGCCACTCAACGCGACGGCAGTGAGATTAGCGATTTCCGTTTGAGCGAGAAGGATGTGAATGCCCCTAAGTCGCAAAATACCCACTTGCATATCCTAGAACCTTATACAAACCTCTACCGCGTGTGGCCAACGGAAGAGCTGCGGCAGTCAATCGTTCGTCTTATAGCCGTTTTTAAGAACCATATCGTTCAACCTTCCGGTCACCTCGGTCTATTCTTTGATAACGATTGGCAATCTCTCCACTCTCCACTCTCTACTCTCCACTCATATAGTCCCGGACACGACATCGAGTTCTCTTGGCTTCTCGACGAAGCTTGTGAGGTCATTGGCGTGAACGAAGACGAACTTGTTCAGCGGGTCGCTCAGGCCGCCAAAGAGGGACTTCAACCGAATGGGCTAATGGAAGGCACGTGGTGGGAACAGAGCGAGACGATCATCGGTTTTACGAATATCTATTTCCGCTTTGGCGGTGAGGAGCATAAACGTATTGCCGAACGCTGCTGGGAGGCAACCCAACAATACTTTATCGACCACGAGCACGGCGAGTGGTGGGAGTACCCCCGCCTTTCTGCCTCTCAGCCTCTCAGCCCTTCTGCCGATAAGGCCGGCTTCTGGAAATGCCCCTATCATAATTCACGCTTATGTTTACAACTTATAAATTTTTACAATCATGAAACACATTAAAATTTTTACGTTAGTTCTTCTTTCAACTTTCCATACGGCTTTGCCGATCGTGCCCTTCATGGCTAAGAACTTTCCACTTTCCACTACGATGGCAATGCAATTGCCGTCGATAATCTGCGACAACATGCTCTTGCAGCAACAAACGGATGTTAACCTCTGGGGAACGGCTACCCCCGGAAACACGGTTTCCGTTTATTCCACGTGGGGAGAACAAGTGCAAACAACGGTAGGCAAAGACGGTCATTGGCTCGTCACTATTCCCACGCCCGCTGCTTCTTATACCGAGCATTCGCTCACGTTCGTGGAGACACCTAAAAAACGCGCGTATTATAATCCCGATCCCGTTCAAGTCAACCATGTGCTCATCGGCGAGGTGTGGTTCGGTTGCGGACAGAGTAATATGGAAATGCCCCTTATGGGTTTCTGGCAATGTCCTACCGAAGGGGCTAATAAGGAGATCGCTACCGCCGGTAACTATGCCGGTAAGATTCGCTATGCGGTTATTGATCATACGGGAGCTACGACGCCGCAGGACTTTATGTCGGGTCAATGGTACGAGTGCAATGCTTTTAATGCGCCCCGTTTTGGTGCTGCAGGTTATTTCTTTGCCAAACTGCTCCAACAAGCCTTGGATATCCCTGTGGGAGTGATTAACTGCTCGTGGGGTGGCAGTCGTGTAGAAGGTTGGTTGCCACGCGAGATTCTGGACACGTATCCCGATGTTGATTTGACCGAAAAGGGCATGCAAGAATGGACAGAGTGGATGCGTCCGCTGCTTATGCATGATGGCATGCTTTGGCCTTGCCATTACTACACCGTCAAGGGTTGGATTTGGTATCAAGGTTGCTCCAACATCGGCCATGCGGACACCTATACCGACCGAATGGAAACCCTCGTTAAGTATGCACGCAAACTGTGGAAGAATGATAAGATGCCGTTCTATTTCGCCGAGATAGCTCCTTTCCGTCACGGCGACCCCAATGCCGCTTGGGCAGCCGAACTGCGTGAGTCGCAGTGGGCATTAGAGGACCGCGTTCCTTACTGCAAGGGTATTAGTACCAACGACCTTGTTTATGACTATGAGATTGATAATATCCACCCCGCACAGAAACAAGCCGTGGGTGAGCGTTTCGCTTACTTGGCTTTGAACCACGACTATGGCTTTAAGACCGTTTATGCCGATGCTCCGCGCTACGAGCGTCACGAGATTAACGGCAATCATATTGATGTTTATTTCACCAACTGCGCCGATGGTTTCTCGCGTTGGGCAGGAATACAAGGTTTTGAAGTCATAGATGCCGAGGGTAATAGCCACGAACCCATCATTGAGGGCGTGCCCGATGTACCGCACGCACTCCGTTTGTCTGCCGATGGGGTAGAGCACCCCGCGGCTGTTCGCTACTGCTTCCGTAATTTCCAAATAGGTAATCTGGCGAATATGCGTTACCTTCCCATCGTACCCTTTAGAACCGATAAACAATGAAGACATTATTGATGCTTTTATTTGTGGGGGCTAATCTGTGGAACGGAGATATCTCCCAACTGGACACCTTGCAAGCCATCGGTGTTACCAATGTGCGCGTGAAGGCTACCGATGGAGAGAACCTCAATCCGTTACTCACCGAACTGGAAAAACGCGACATGCAAGCCGTCCTTTTCCTTACCAATGCGTGGGAGTGGTCCACGGGTTACGAGCAGTACTACCATGCCGCTACGGGCGAACCGATCTTGCTCCCTTCCGAGGTGGGGTATCCCTATTATATGGAGCATGCGGGACGATTCTTAAGCAATAAGAAAGCCATTGCCCTGTTTGATAAGTATGTCACTCAAACCGTCAAGAAATATAGGCATTACCGCTCTATCTATGCGTGGGAGATTTGCAACGAACCCCGTGCTTTTGGACAAGACCCGCAGGTGCTGGTGAACTTCATTGACCACGAGGCTAAACTTATCAAGAAACTCGATCCCAAGCATAAAGTCACCACCGGTTCGGAGGGAATATGGGGTTGCAATGAGGACTCGGTTCTGTGCCGCCGTATTCATGAGATTCCCGAAATCGATTATATGACGTGTCACATCTGGCCCTATAATTGGGGTTGGCTTAGTCGCTCCGGCGACACCGATAATGGGCTTGCGCCAACGGATACGTGGCAAGCGAAAGTACAACAGTATATCCAATGGCACGAAGACATCGCGCAGCGTATAGGTAAACCCTTTGTGATTGAGGAGTTCGGTTTTCCACGGGATCATTTTGATGTTACCCCCGCCCCCTACACCTCTACCCCTCTACCCCCCACCTCCGGTCGCGACGAGATGTATGAATTAGTCTTTCAGCACGCAGTGCGGTCTTACAGCGCAGCGGTCCTACAGCGCAGCGGTCTTACAGCCGAAGGCGGTCTAATAATAGGAGCCAATTTCTGGTGCTGGCACACCGACCCGCCGCAAGAGCCCCAGGGGCTGAATGCCGTCTATCCCTCGGATACAACAACAATTACTATTATTCGTCAATATAGCACATCAAAACAATGAAAACACGTCTTTTACTTTTACTTTCACTTTCTCTTTCACTGTCTCTTTCTGAAGTAAGTGCTCAAAACCCCTATCTCCCTCTTTGGGAGTTTATTCCGGACGGAGAACCCTATGTGTTTGCCGATCCCGATTGTCCTGGCAAGGAGCGCGTCTATATCTATGGTTCGCACGACATTGCCCAAACGGAGTACTGCGGACGCAACCAAGTGGTGTGGTCTGCCCCCGTGGAGGACCTGACTCAATGGCGGTATGAGGGAGTGGCTTTTCAGTCCTTGTTGGATGCGGAGGGTAAGATGCTCAACGAGAGTGGCATAGGCGACATGCTTTATGCTCCGGACATCACCTACAAAAACAGTATCTACTATTTCTACCCCAACAACCAGACATGGGGACACCGTAATGCCCAAGTGGCTGCCGGTACTCGTCCGGGCGGACCTTTCCATGTCATCAATTGGAACGACACCATCCCTTATAACTGCGACGGCGAACTGGGTTTCGACCCGGCGGTCTTCGTGGATGACGACGGACGCGTATATGCTTACTGGGGGTATATACACAGCGAGATGGCGGAATTAGATCCCGACAAGATGTACTGCGTCAAAGAAGGTACACCCATTTATCGTGACCGTATTTCCTCTATTGAGGATTCCACCGATATCTACCGTTTCTTGGAGGCCTCCAGCATGCGCAAGATTGAGGATAAGTATGTGCTTATCTTCTCGCGCTTCACAGCCGACGGTGAGAGCGGTCTGCCCGTGAGTAACTACACCCTTGCCTATTGCTATAGTGACCAACCTTTAGGACCATGGACCTATGGCGGCACCGTCATTGATGCCCGCGCCCCCGGTGTAGATGACGAAGGGAAGGCTATTCCAACCGCCAATCCGTTCGGTAATACGCATGGCGGGCTGTGTCTGATCAACGGACAATGGTGGATCTTCTACCACCGGCAAACGGGACTCAACGAGTTCAGCCGACAAGCCATGGTAGCCCCCGTCAGCATTACGGTGGAGAAAGGTAAAGGAGGCAAAGTGACCATCAGTCAAGCCGAGGTTACCTCCGAGGGTTTCCGTACCGAAGGACTGGATCCGTTGTCCAAAACACCGGCGGCACTCATGTGCTATTTCACGCACCCTAAAAAAGCGGAGCAGCAATTCCCGAATTTCACCCTCTATGGCAGCTATGTAGAGCCCAAACAGAACGGCATACCCGTAGTGAACAACACCTCCGGCTCAACGATTGGTTATAAGTATTTCAATTTCGATGCGCTGAACAAAGCAAAGAAAGTGAACCTGCACCTGAACCTCGTTCCCAAAACCGACGGACAGATCACGGTTCTTGTGGGCGGTCCTACCCCCAAGCAAGGCGGCAAAGAGATCGGGCGCATAACGATTACCCCCGACACCTACCGTGCATCGTGCATCGTGAACCGTGCTTCCTCTCTCAAGGGCAAACAACCCCTTTTCTTCGTTTTCTCCTCTCCCACCGAAGGACAATCGATCTGTGACTTCTACGATTTTCAATTTGAAATCATAAAATAAATCATTAAAAACAAATTTATAATTCTATGAAACACA
The DNA here is from genome assembly GCA_045599545.1 of Paludibacteraceae bacterium. Taxonomy (GTDB): domain Bacteria; phylum Bacteroidota; class Bacteroidia; order Bacteroidales; family Paludibacteraceae; genus Colicola. The sequence goes on from JAZRWG010000052.1 coordinate 15,462, forward strand.
CTCTTTTCCATCGTGCATCGTGCATTGTGAACCTTGCACTTCTGATCTTCAGTTTTGTTCTTGTTTCGTGTCAACCCTCTGACCCCACGCTCGTTACCACCCACTATGGTAAGGTGCAGGGATTTATGGAGGATAACATCCGTATCTTCCTCGGTATCCCCTATGCTCAAGCGCCTGTGGGCGAACTGCGTTGGCGTGAAGCATTGGCTCCGCTGCCCTATGATACGGTGCTGCAAGCCAACCACTTCGGCGATGACGCCATCGTTCCCTATGTGGCTTGGGATATGCACTATCGCGGCAAACAGCAATCCGAAGACTGCTTGTACCTCAATATCTGGGCACCCAACACGAATAAGTCCAAACTGCCCGTTCTTGTCTATTTCAACGGCGGCGGTTTGATTACCGGCAGCGGCAGCGAAACGCGCTATGACGGTAAGTCACTCGCACAGCAAGGAATCATCATGGTTACCGCCAATTACCGTGAGAACATCTTTGGTTTCTTCGCCCATCCCGAACTCACGGCTCGCTCGGCGGTGCATTCCTCAGGCAATCAAGGACTGACCGACCAGGCACAAGCCATTAAATGGGTATATGAGAATATCGCTAAGTTCGGAGGCGACCCCAAGCGCATCACCATCTCGGGTGAATCGGCAGGCTCGTTCTCTGTTTCCATGCAGATGTGCTCTCCCTTGTCCAAACATCTGTTAGCAGGTGGTATTGGTTCCAGTGGTGCTGTTCTCATTCCGGATTATTACCGCACCCTCGAAGAGGCGGAGCAGTTAGGTGTGAAGCGGACGCAAGAGGTGGGCAAGACGATGGACGAACTATTAGCTATGGACGCTGACGAACTAGCGAAGTTAATGCCTTTGACGGACATGCCTAAACCGACCATTGACGGCTATTTCTTAACCGACAAACCCGAAAATATCTATGCCAACAACGAGCAGGCACAGATTCCTTTGATGGCCGGTTGGAACAGCAACGAGGATAATCCTCATTGGAAAATCAAAACCAAACCTACGCTGGAAAAACTGCGTCACTCCGTTTTCCCGTGGTGGGATGAAAAGATATACGCTATCTTTGACCTTTATGGCATTCACACCGACGCAGATGTGTTCACCCGCAAATCCGTTGATATGTGCTCCGACCTATTCACCGGTAACTGCACCTGGCGCTGGTGCGACATCCACCGCCAAACGGGGCACACCGTCTATCGTTATAAGTTCATGCCCGATCGTCCGTTGGATAGCCAACCCTATGACTCTCTTGCCGGTGCTTGCCACTCGGCGGACATTGAGTACTCGTTGGGTAACTTGCACCAGAACACGTTCTATAATTGGAAGGAGCGCGACCATCAATTGTCCAAACTCTTCTCGTACTACACCGTCAATTTCATTCGCTGCGGTAATCCTAACGGCGAACAATATCGTGACACGATGGTTATTAACGGCAAGCAAGTCGAGGAGTGGTTGCCTCTCACCGAGCAGGGCGAAACGATGATACTCGACTACGAGCCTTATCTCAAAGCCGACCCCGCCTTAGAAGACCGCTATCATAAACTCAACGCCTTATTTCAAGAATGACCAATAAACTCTATTTATCATGAAAAAAGTCTTATTGATTACAATCCTCCTCTCCGCCTTTCTGCCCTTCCGCCTTTCAACTTGTTTGGCTTCCTCGAAGCCAAACTTATGCCCCACGCCTCCGATGGGTTGGAGTTCGTGGAACACGTTCGCCTGTGACATCAACGAGGACCTTATTCGCGGTATTGCTGACCAGATGGTCGCTTCCGGACTGCGTGATGCCGGCTATATCTACCTCAATATCGATGACTGCTGGCACGGACAGCGGGACGTGGATGGTTTTATCCAACCAGACCCCGAACGCTTCCCCTCCGGCATGAAAGCCTTAGCCGATTATGTACACAGTAAGGGTCTCAAATTAGGTATCTATTCGGATGCCGGAACGCAGACCTGCGGCGGTCGCCCGGGTAGTCTGGGTCACGAATACCAAGACGCTCTCCAGTATGCTCGTTGGGGCATTGATTACCTCAAATACGACTGGTGCAACACCGAGAACGTGAATCCAAAGGGTGCTTATACGCTCATGGCGAATGCCCTCCAAGCTTCGGGACGCGACATCGTCTTCTCGCTTTGCGAGTGGGGGGATAACAAAGCCTACGAATGGGCAGAACCCATTGGTCACCTATGGCGTACCACGGGCGATGTGGTCTGTCTGTTTGATGGGGTAGTGGACCATGGCACATGGAAGTCCTTAGGCGTGATGCCCATCGTGGATATCAACGAAAAACTGAAAGCCTATGCCGGACCTAACCATTGGAATGACCCCGATATGTTAGAGGTAGGTAATGGTATGACGGCTGCCGAGGACCGTACGCATTTCGCCCTTTGGTGTATGATGGCGGCGCCGCTGATCTTAGGAAATGATATTCGCTCTATGTCCGTTGAGACTCAAAACCTGATCATGAATCCCGACCTCATCGCCATCGACCAAGACCCGTTGGGCATACAAGGTGGACGCGAGAGGGTAGAGGATGGTTTGGAGTATTGGGTTAAACCCTTGAGTGGAGAGAGAAAAGCGTATTGTATAGTGAATCGCTCGTTAGAGCCTAAGACCATTACGTTGGAGCAGAAAATCAAACCCATCTTACCCTATTCCAAGAAGGCGAAGAAATCGTTTACGATTGAACCTCATGATGTGTTAATCTATATTCAGTAAACAATATTGCACCATTCGTGTTGTTTAAAAGAATGTCTGCTTATCTAAACTACGATAATTGATAGCCTCCATGATATGCGTGGGTTGGATGTCGGCTTTGCCGTCCAAGTCCGCTATCGTGCGGGCAACCTTCAATATCCTATCATAAGCACGGGCACTCAAGCCTAACTTCGTCATCGCCGTCTCTAACATCTTGTCGCATTGCTCGCTCAAGACGCAATACTTACGTACTTGAGCGGGGGACATCATTGCGTTGCAATAGGTCTGACCGCTGACGCTGTAAGACCGCTGCGCTGTAAGACCGCCTTCGGCTGTAAGAAAACGTTCGTATTGTATCTTTCTGGCTTTGAGGACACGTTCGCGCATGACGGCGGAAGATTCGCCCGGCTGCTGATCCTTCAATTGGTCATAAGGTACCGCTTGGATGGAGCATTGGATATCAATCCTATCCAAAAGCGGACCGCTGATCTTACTCATATATCTATGTACCTGCGCAGGCGTACACGTACACGGGTGCGCGGGATTATTCTCACCGTAATGTCCGCAAGGACAGGGATTCATCGCTGCCACCAGCATAAACGATGCAGGGTAGTCAATCGTTCCATTGGCACGAGCCACCGTGATCTTTCTATCCTCTAAAGGCTGCCTCATTACCTCCAGCACGGAGCGGTGATATTCGGGCAGTTCGTCAAGGAAAAGCACCCCGTTATGAGCCAAACTAATCTCCCCCGGATGAGGGTTCTGTCCGCCACCGACCAAAGCCACATCGGTAATTGTATGGTGGGGGGAACGGAAGGGACGCTGCACGATAAGCGAAGTGGCGGTAGCGGTCTTGCGTTTAGAAATAAGTCCTACCACGGAGTGAATCTTCGTTGTTTCCAAAGCCTCCTCCAAGGTGAGGGGCGGAAGGATGGTAGGAATACGCTTGGCAATCATCGACTTACCCGCCCCGGGAGGTCCGATCATGAGCAGGTTATGTCCACCGGCGGCGGCAATCTCGATGGCGCGACGGGTAGCTTGCTGTCCACGTACGTCAGCAAAATCAATATCGGTGGGGTAGGACTCCTCGCTCAAGAGGTTATCTACATCCACGATAGTGGGTTCAAATTCCTGTTCGCCATTAAGGAAACGGATGACATCCCTCAGGTTGTTCATTCCATAAACCGTGAGGTCTTTCACCACGGCCGCTTCGGGAGCGTTATCCTTAGGAACAATCATGGTATGAAGGCCCTGCTTGCGCGCGCAAAGAGCCATCGGAAGGACACCCTTAATGGGTTGAAGGGTACCATCCAAGGATAGTTCACCCATGATCATGATATCGCTGATGCGGTCCCGCTTAACTTCCTCTCCGGCGATGAGCATACCAATAGCCAAAGGGAGATCATAGGCTGCGCCCTCCTTCTTGATGTCCGCGGGGGACATATTGATGGTAATCATGCGTTTAGGGGACTCGTAGCCATTGACCATCAGGGCAGCGAGGATACGCTCGTGCGCTTCCTTGACAGCGTTGTCGGGGAGACCGACGAGGGTGAAGTCAAAACCCGCGGTAGCGTGAACCTCAATGGTGACGGGTACGGCATCAATGCCGACCGCGGCAGCGGAATGAATCTTGATTAGCATATTAGTGAATGATGAATTGATGATTATTTTTTCTTCTTGGGTTTGGGCCAGTTGAAGTCGTGCTTGAAGACAAAACCGACACCCTGGATGGTACTTGCTTGACGAAGCGAGTACTTATCCACGGTGTGCGTGTAGGCCTTAACACGAACCTTACCGTTCTCGGTCAACATATACTCAATATCCATATCCCCAAAGAAAGGACGGTTTGTTATATCATTATACCGATAGCCCACATCGCCGTTGATGAGCAAGCGATCTACGGGTTGCAATTGGAACTTAGCTTCTGCCTCATAAGATGACTGCGCTCCCTGACCTTCCTTACGTACATTAACGCCCATAGAGAAGACATTCGTTAACCGACCCAACCATTGGTTGATCTGATTGGTCAGGGTGGACGAAACAAGCGAATAAACGGCATTGGTACTGATGAGCGAATTGCTCGTTGCCATATACTCGGGCGTAAAGAACCGACCGAAGACAAGCAGATAGATAACCTGCCGCATGAGCATCTCCTCGGTATTAATGACGGCTCGAACCTTATCCTCTATCTCGCGTTCCGAACGCGGCAAAGACAAGGCAAAGCGAATGACCGGATCATCCAGGGTGCCGGTGAGGGTGATGGAAGTGGTGACCGGTATATTCGTGCGGGAGGTGGTGATGGACGAGACATCCGTGCCGAAGAGGTCCTTGAGGCTTGCCGAACAAGTGTAATCGGCTGTCACATTCAGCGTGGGGTTCTCTGCTTCTCCGGACCAAACGATAGATGAACCATCGGCAATGGTGAAATCGCGCCGGATGATATTGGCTACGGTATAACTCATCGTACCCTGAGAGAGGGTGTAGGTGCCGACCATGGAGATGGCCTCCGTCTTATCATCATAGCCCACCGTGAAGGCACCGTCTCCGCGGGCGCGTATCTCATCGCCCGTTCCGGCATTGAGTACCAGACGAAAATCGAGCGTAGGATCAACTTCCACATTAAGCGCCATCTTAAAGCGCGTACTTGGTCCCGCAACTTCCTTGAGGGCGGTTTCGATCTCATCCTCCTCCGTGGTTTCCACGATGTGGTGGTCATAGAACGTGATGAAATCGCTATTGGCTGCCGAGGAGGCAAAACCGATATTAAAGCGGAAAGTAGATTTATCCATGGCCCGTGCATTCGCCGTTAGGGATACCTCCTGCTCGTCACCAAACACGCGCACTTCGCCCGAGGCATAGGTGTGGCCGGAGAGCATCTCACGCGGTTGGTAGGGTAGGTCAAAGACGAGCGTATGATTGGGTCGAGCCACAAGGTCGAACTTAAAGTCCTCAAAGCGGTCATTATGGGTTATAACACCATCGAAATAGAGTTCATTGCCTTCCTTATCGTGCAAAACGAGGTTGGGGAAGCGGATGGAGGTGGAGTCCATAAAGATGGAGTCGGTAGCGTAATAACGGCAACCGGTATACGGAATGGTGACACCCACACTATCGGCATAAGCCGCTGTGGTTACCCATGTTTTTTGGTTCTTCGTTCCTCCGAAAACGGAGACCTTACCATAGACCCGACCGGATATATCATTGATGAAATCCGATGTCCAGTGGTTAATAAAGGCCACAGAAATAGAGTCGGCGTAGATATCCAATCCCCAACGTTCGTCTATAGGTTCAACGAGTCCGTCCACGTGCGCTACCCGATGTCCGCTCTCCACCACATCGGCGTCAATGAGGATGTTGTAATTGTCCTTATCCAATGTTAGTTTACCTGTGGCATCTCCAACATAGGCATTATTCAGGCAAGCACTATCAATGCGAACGTCTGCCTCAAAAGCAGGATTGGAGAACAGACCATATACATTCGCCCAACCGGTGATATCCCCTTGTACGGTGAGTTCCTTCTCGGGCAGAGCGAAACGTAAGAGATAGGCGGCGTTAAGTTCACTGAGTTTGACGGACAGCATATCCTCGGGTGAGGGTGAACCAATACCACTCGCTTCAATAAACTGCGACTGCGTTCCGATGCGGAAGTGGTCAATGGTGAGTAAGGTATCCGCCGAGGAGTAGGTCAGGTTGGACTCGCTGAGGTGGTAGATACTATCCCCGTACTGCAAGTAAGACGGGTAGATATGTAGGTCCAAGAGCGGTTTGCCGGCATACTGCGCGAAATGGGCGGTGAAGTCCAAGTCGCCTTCGATGAAGTCTATCTGTTCGGTCAGTTTTTTGGATTGCGAATAGGTCTGCACAAAATTGCTATCCTTGCGTGCCGGATCGATATTATCGATATTGATAGCCAAGCGGCAGGAGTCGTCTTGAGCAAACGAATGGAGCGTGAGTTGGGTGTATCCCGCCTTGGCCGAGAAAGCTACATTGGCACGATTCGCCAGATTATCGGAGGAGAAGGTTATATCCTCCAGACGATTGCGCTCGTTAACTAAATAGGGCACATATCCCTGAATAACCCAATGGTTGTCGGCTTCCGTCACATAGCCCTTCATTACGGGATAGTCGGATATACGGTAGGGCAACTTGAGCACGCGCTGTAGGTGCTTCAGTTCGCGTCCATAAAGATAGAACCGGAAGTTATTATCCGAAAGTTGTGCGGCTATCTCTCTTCGCTGTTCGCGACTAAAGAGCGAGGGTAGATAGGTTATAATTAGTTTCTTAAAGGTAGTTGGCAGGGTCTTATAGTCGAGTTGACCGATAAGGGCTCCCGCCAGATAGTCGGAGGTTAGTTTGACGGTTTTTTCTCCGTTACGTTGTGCTACATGCGTGAAATCCAGTTCCTTCATCAGCATCGAGTCTTCTCCGTTGCTCAAAGCCAACGAATCAATGAGAAGGGAAGAGGTGCGTGTTTGAACGCTATCCTTCTGGTGATTGATATAACCGGTAAAGGATAGGTGAGGATTATGAATAGCAATGGTGCCCTCTATATTGCCTCGTTCGGTTCGGCCATTGAAGGTTAGGCCGCGGTAGGTGTTCCCCAAACAATAGAAAGAGTCTATAGCTGCCTCTATATCGGCATTGACCTCACGATTCGTCATGAAAAGGTCTGTAAATACATGCATGCTCAAGTCGCCCACGTTCTTATTCTCCAACACCTGCCCCAAGTGGAAGGACGTGGTAGCGATGCCCCCACGGAAGGAAAGGGTTTTAAAGACGTTGTCTAAGTGCATCTCACCGTCCGTAGAAATGGTGCCCTGTGCGGTGCGGAAACCTCCTCGCAAGGTTAGGTCACGCACATTGCCGATGATCTGACCCCGATAATGCACCTGTCCTAAGTTTTGGATGGAAGCGGGCAAACGGAAAGGCGACTGTTCGATATCGGAAATGATATCCTGCGCGATGCCGGCATTCACATAGAGGTCCCGGCAGGAGGCCTTAACATAAGCATTCTGATAGTCCGGCAATCCCTTCACGAAGAGGTCGGCTTTAAGAATGGATTGCCGATTGTATTTGAGATTGAGGTCCTTCATATAGAGTGAGTCGAGGGTGCCGTTGAGCGCACAAGAGAGGGTAGCGTGGCGTTGCAATCGACCGAGCATAGGCTCAATCATAGCCAAGTCGGGAGGATAGATATCCAACCGATCCAGTTCCATATTCATGTCAATATAGGGTGCCGCTGCGGCATAGTCATAGGCACGATTGCCACGGGCATCGTAGAGGTCCTTGGGGAAGTTAATGGTGAGGTTCTTTATCTGTACCACCGAGTGGGGCAGTTTGAGATCAAAATAGGGGAGGGTGGTATAGCGATTGCACATCTGAATACGGGTGTCGAAGTCGCGGATTTGGATGGGTTTAGCCCCCCGTTGGAGGTTGGGTACATAGACATATTGAGCCTGAAGTTCATCCACCGAGAGGGTGAAAGTATCTTGCGATAATTCATGCAAGTGCAAATCGAATAGATCCACATCTACATGGTGGTCATCCACATGGATGCGGGAGGAAGTGATCTGTATCTTAGGCGCAGTGATAAGGGTGTGCATTGCGGTGGTCAGGGTATCCGAGGATACGAATAAGGGCGCGATAAAGTCAGCATTATGGTCATGTATGTTGACATAAGCCCCATCTACCAATGCTTTATGAAAGCGCACCTCGTTATGCAGCAATGCCTTGGGGTTGAGGCGAGCATAAACCTCATGGATATAAATAAGGGTGTCTTGTTGCTTATCTTCTACGTATATATCCTCCAACCGAATGGTAGCGGGCATGCGGTAACTCACCCGTCCTACTTGAACGGCCGAACCTAGTGAGCGCGACACCTCCGAGGTTACTATACCCACTGCTCGCGTCTGAAGATCACTGCTCGAGAGTAATGCCAATACCATTCCCCCTAATAACAATAATGCTATTAGAACCAAGGATACTATGTAAAGAAATTTCTTCAAAACTCTAAACTTCTAAACTATACGGCTTCTCTAAACTCTATACGGCTTGCCGATCGCGCCCCCTGGGGCAGAGAACTCTCCACTCTCCACTTTAGAGAAAGGGTATATTAACTCAAATTAGCGCACAAAGATACGACAAAAATTTGAATTATGCAAATATATTTGCATTTATTACTAAAAAAGCACAAAAAAAAGAGCCTTGGTGGCTCTTTCTTTCGTGAGGTTAGCGGGTAACCTTACTTTACGCGACGGGCTTCAATACGTGCACTCTTACCGCGAAGTTCGCGGAGGTAGTACAATTTAGCGCGACGCACTTTACCGTACTTATTAACCGTAATGTGGTCAATAAACGGGCTGTCCATCGGGAAGATACGCTCAACGCCGACGTTACCGGACATCTTACGAACCGTGAAGCGCTTCTTGTCCTGCGAACCCTTGATGGCGATAACGTCACCACGGAACTCTTGGATACGCTCCTTGTTACCCTCTTTAATACGGTAAGCAACAGTAATCTGATCACCTGCTGCGAATGCCGGGAACTCTTTCTTCTCACCGGCAAATGCCTCTTCGGCAATTTTCATTAAATCCATTTTAGTATACATTAAATGGTTAATTGGCTAGAGCATGCACTACGTTCGCGCCTTCTCAATAAGGCTGCTAATCTGATCGCCAGAGGCTACTAGTCGAAAATCGGTACAAAGATACAACAAAAATTTGGAATGAGCAAATTTTAGAGCAAAAAAATAAAATTTATTTTATTATTGAGTGTTTTTTAGGTAGAATATGGGAGTTTACTCACGATAGACTACCGAAAAACAGTCAATGAGAGGCGTTAGCCTTTTTGCTCGTATTTGCTCATTTTAATAAACGTGCGACCGTATTTTCGGGGGAATGCCGCACAGCGGCAGGCGGCGTCCGAAATTACTACTTTTTTTAGCGTCGCGAAGTCGGAGGCTAAATGTTCTTACTTGCAGGGGTCTTATATAGGCCTTAAAAGTTGTGACTATGTTGTGACAATGTTGTGACGACGAAGGCTAATTGAAAGTGCCAAGACTGATAGACCGGACTATTGTAGGGGGTAGCAAGAACCCGTCGTAAACCCGTAAATGATTCGCCACACGAAATGCAAGACACGGGAACAAAAACATAGGGTGCGAATTTATGCGAACTTGTGCGAATTTCGCATAAATTCGCAAATTCGCAGTCCAACAACGAAATCAAAATTAACTGCTTTTCAATAGGTTATGATTTTATTCCGAATTTTCACGGACAAGATTGGCTCGTTCGCGGAACCGCCAACTCCGCCAATTCCGCCAAGGGCATTTTCAAAACACACCAAACGCCCCCGAAGGAGCGTCTGGATGATGTTATCTTTCTCCCTTGCCCTATGAGGGAAAGGGTTGGGGATAGGGTCTCTTTTACCTTACCTTTTGACCGGTGGGGGTGTACTTGACACCATTTCGTTCGATGATGAGATTGCCGTTGTGGAAGTACTTGTGCATCGTGCATTGTGAATCGTGCACGTCATCCATGGATGTGGGAGTTCCGCCTCCAGTGGTACTGAAATTACCCTTGTGTTCGGCAAGTGTTTGTCCTACGGCATCGGTAGCGGTCACGCTATAGTCGTAAGCAGTGCCCGGATTGAGACCAGTAACCGTAAATTGGAAACCTTGTGCGGTAAGTGTCGCTGCCGGTGCTTGGTGAGCGCCATTGTGTCCGGGAGCAGCAAAGGCAATGTTAATTAGTTGTCCGTTAGCATTGAAGGTCAGTACACAAACCGTCTCGCCGCCTTTCGTGATGGTGAGCGTGTAGGTATCCGTCCCTTCAGTTATCGGCCAAGTGATAGTGACATCTTGATCAGTTGGAGTAACGATAGGATTCTCATCGTCAATAGGCTTAACATCAGCAGATTTGGTACGGATGTCGAATTTATTCCAGTTTAGATCAATTTGATAATCACGAATACAGTTTTCTGGAACGAAGAGATAAACAAGTGGAGTGTTCAGTCCTTCAAAAGTAGATGTGCACACATTTGGAGTCGTTTCCGCATAAATGGTTATATCCATTATACGATAGTCCCCCTTGAAAGCATTGCAACCAATGTCTCTCAGTTCTTTGCCAAAAGTAAGTGCTTTTAAGAAAGTACTATTCTCAAAGGCCGATTCTCCAATGGAGACAACCGAATTGGGAATGGTGATAGAGGATATTTTCGTGCAAAACGCAAAGGCACTATTGCCAATATGCGTTAATCCTTCATTGAGGATTATTTGTTGGATACTATCTCGAAACAAATACCAAGGAACCTCTTCGAATGAGTAGTTGTACATTGCACCAGAACCGGTAATTGTCATCGTGCCATTGGCGTAATACCATTTAAGATTGTTTCCGCATTGTCCTTTATGTAGAACGATGATCTTTGCTATAAATGTAGAATCTTGTGTTACAATGAATGAACGAGGATTGTCTGTATTTCCGTCTGTCCAACCAACAAAGGAATAACCCAGATTTGGAGTGACGGTCAATATGCATTCATCTTCTTTTATGTACTTTCCAGCACCGGAAATTGTTCCATTTTCAGCGATACAAGTAATTGTTGCGTAATCATCAGGAAATCCTTGTAGATTATAAAATTGGCTCCACTTATCTGCTTGTTTATAGGCAGCGAGAGAACGAGCAGGTACATATACAGGAATACTAACATCAACATTTTCAAAGCAAGATTCTTCACATGCTGGCGGCACTGTTGCATAACTTCTAATTGAGGTTAATTTGGAACAACCAAAGAATGCTTTCTTTTCAATTGTTGTAACGGAAGCGGGTATTGTTACAGAGGTCATGTTGGAGCATGCATAGAAAGCGTCATTCCCAATCGTTGTGACGGAATTTGGAATGACATATTCCGTTTGCGAGTAATCTTGAGGATATTGAATAATTGTATCCTTCGCATAATTAAACAACACACCTTCTATGGATGCATAATAATTATTATTGTTATCAACATTTATTGATGTCAAGCCCGAGCAATCGGAAAATGCTCCTTTCGCAATGTAATGTATGCGATATGGAATTGAATAACTCCCTTTATATGATGCAGGTAAATATATGAAAGTATTTGAGATTGATATCGATTGAGTAAGACTAGTACAACCAAAAAAAGCATAATCTCCGATTGTAGTGAGTTTTGCAAGATTAATAGATGTCAAACTTGTACAACCTGAGAAAGCGTGATTTCCAATTGTTCTAAAATCACCACTCACAGATGTCAAACCTGTACAACCTGAGAAAGCATAATCGCCGATTGAGCGACCCAAATAATATTGTTTAACTTGGTTACCAAAAATATTTTTAAGATTGTTATCGGGTGTATATTTTTTATTTAAAATGCTTTCTGATTTTATCCTTACCTCGGTCAGATTAGGGCAATTTGAGAAAGCATTCTCTCTTATTGTAGTGACTGAGTTAGGAATTTCTATAGATGTTAAATTCGGGCAATTTGAGAATGCATTCTCTCCTATTGCAGTGACTTTGTAAAGAACAGAACCGTAGGAACTAGATGGAGCACAATTCCCACTCGTTGAAAAAGAACTCTTTGGACTTGTGTAGGGAGGCATAAATTCTGCGGGAATTACGACATTACCAGAATAGGAACCCGGACCATTGCTTATTACCTCAGCTATTAGATTAGAAGAATCAACCTTGTAGTAGATGCCATCGATATAATAATCATAGGCCCAAAGGGGTGTAGTGACTAGTGCCACGAATAGCGATAAAAGTTTTGTTTTCATAAAGTATTTATTTATTTTTATTGGATTTTCAAACCACTCCATTTGTCAGGTTCATGCATCGCTTTTACGATGCCAGTCAATCATAGGCGGGTGATTAATCAATTAAACTTAATATATCGAAGTACATTAAACGCGTGTTTTTATTATCGTCCAATGGTTGCAACTGCTTGAAACCGTTCTTTTCATAAAAAGGAATGGCAGACAAATATGCATCAACCGTAATGAAACGATAGGCAGGTAATGTAATTTGTTGCAATAACTGTAATTTAATCCAACTTAATAAGTTCGTGCCAATACCTAAATGCACTTGATTTTCAGATACAGCAAATCGCCCTATCTTAATAGAAGGATAACTACTAAACTGCTTTCCATTTGGGAATTGTTTCTTGAACCGACGCCAATCGGCTTTAGACACTTCTTGTTTAGTAATTTTATCTGTTAACAAGCAAAAATAAGCAGCAGCCTCCGTTCCATCAAAAAGCACGAAAGTATTTGCTATGCGTTTCTCTGTCGAAGGGATTGCGTCTTCTAACAAAAATTCGTTAAGATCCTCATCGCCACAACTAAATGCAGCTATTGGTTCTGCCGAAGTTAAACGTTTGAGTTCCATTAGATTAAAACGGTAAGATTGCTAACAAACGAATGACAAGAGCGCTCTAATTTTAATCTATTTTGACGACGCTCACTACGAGGCATACTTTCCACGCGTTTCATTTCTTCATCGAAACGAAGAGCATCTTCTCCTGTTAGAATAGGTGTTTCACGAATAGGTCTGGCCATAGATATTAATGTTTTTGAGTACAACAATCCAATTACGGCTGCAAAATTACAAAAAAAAAATGAAACTACCAAATAAAAATTGCACTTTTCTGTCAAAACGACAAGAAAAGCGCATTTAGAAGGGTTCTCTCACTATTTTACATCTCGTGAGCGATGCCACTATTTAACGTCAGTGGGTGACGGGCAGAATACACAAATTTTTTTGCGTTTTTTCTCCATTTCGAGCATCTCATCTCGCAAACGGGCAGCGGTGTCAAAGTCCAAATCGGAGGCGGCAGCGAGCATCTGCTTCTTCTTTTGCTTAATCGCTTTCTCCAGTTCTTCTCCCTCCAACTGCTGCCATGACGCGTCCTTCCAACTCTCCCGAATAGCGGCTTCCATTTTGCGCTTTTCCTCCTCGGGATCCTTGTAGAGTGCCGACAAAGCTTCGGAGTTAATCGCCTTGTGTATCGGCTGCGGCGTGATGTGATGCTCCTCGTTATATGCCATCTGCTTGGTGCGGCGACGCAAGGTTTCATCAATGGCTTGCTGCATGGAGGCGGTTACTTTATCGGCATAAAGAATGGCCTTTCCGTGTATATGTCTTGCAGCCCGACCGATGGTCTGAATGAGCGAACGGCGGTCCCTTAAAAAACCCTCTTTATCGGCATCCAGGATAGCTACGAGCGACACTTCGGGTAGGTCCAATCCCTCGCGCAAGAGGTTAACACCGACTAAGACATCGTACTGCCCCTTGCGTAGGTCTTCCATGATTTTAACACGCTCAATCGTGTCGATATCCGAATGGATATACGCCGATGAAATACCATAACGTCTGAGGTACTCGTCCAACTCCTCTGCCATGCGTTTGGTGAGCGTGGTGACAAGTACCCGCTCCTGTCGATGAATACGTGTGCGTATCTCGTCCATGAGGTCATCCACTTGGTTCTTACTCGGGCGAATATCAATCTCGGGGTCAAGTAGACCTGTAGGACGGATGAGTTGGTCAACCACGATGCCTTCCGACTTCTCTAACTCGTACTCCGCAGGAGTAGCACTTAAAAAGAGCGTTTGAGGGTAGGGGGGTAGGGGAGTATAGGGGTAGGGTGATAACCCCACTTTGCCTTCAAACTCTTCGAAGGTGAGGGGGCGGTTATCACGAGCGGCAGGCAAGCGGAAACCGAAGTTAATAAGGTTGTCCTTACGCGCTTTATCACCGCCGTACATGGCGTGAATCTGCGGAATGGTGACATGACTCTCGTCCACAATAAGTAGCATATCCTCGGGGAAATAGTCGAGCAAACAATAGGGTGGTGTACCCGCTTCGCGCCCGTCTAAATAGCGCGAGTAGTTCTCCACGCCCGAACAGTAACCTAACTCGTCGAGCATCTCGAGGTCGTACTTTACCCGTTGCTCAATTCGGTCGGCGTAGATGTCTTCTCCGATGGAGCGGAAATACTCCACCTGATTGGCTAAATCCAACTTAATCTGTGCTTTGGCACGCTCCAAGCGGTCTTTATTGGTACAAAAGATAGTGGCAGGGTAGATATTGAAGTAGTCAAAGGATTGGGACCGCTGTGCTGGTCGCTCCGGCGACTCCGATACTCCGGCTGCGCTTGTAAGACCGCTGACGCTGAAGGTGGATATATGGTCGATTTCGTTGCCAAAGAACTCAACGCGGAGGATATAATCGGCATAAGCGATGGCGATGTCCACCGTGTCCCCTTTAACACGAAAACGTCCGCGACTGAGGTCCACATCGTTGCGTATATACTGCGCCGCCACGAGTTGATTGAGGAACTGCTCCAAGGGCAGTTGTTGTCCTACAGAGACGGTAATACCCGACTGCGTGAAGTCCTGTGGCGAACCGATGCCATAGAGACAACTAACGGACGAGATAACAATCACATCCTTACGCCCTGACAGCAGGGCAGCCGTTGCGGAGAGGCGAAGACGATCGATTTCCTCGTTAATACTTAGGTCCTTTTCAATATAGGTGTCCGTCGAGGGGATATAAGCTTCGGGTTGGTAGTAATCGTAATAGGATACGAAATACTCTACGGCATTATGCGGAAAGAAAGCCTTCATCTCCGAGTATAGTTGTGCCGCTAACGTCTTGTTATGACTTAGAATAAGTGTGGGACGGTTGAGTTCACTGATGACGTTCGCCACCGTAAAGGTCTTGCCGCTTCCCGTGACACCTTGTAAGGTCTGTGCCGAAGCTCCGGCACGCACTCCCGCCAACAGCGAAGCGATGGCTTCGGGCTGATCACCGGTAGGTTTATATGGGCTTTCGAGTTGGAACATGCCAATTCCAGAATTTGGTGTGCTCTATTTTCGGGATAAATAAACTCAGTAAGGCGGTAACGCCAACCCCTAAAATAATGCCGGCAAAGATATCTTCGGCAAAATGCATGGACATATAGATTCTGCTGTAAGCTCCTAAGGTCGCCAGCAAAAAGCAGATTACGCTTATCGCGTAATAGTTTAAAGAAGCCGTCTCGTTGCGACCTTCGGTCGATAGTTTTCTGCGCTGTAAGACTTCCTCAAAGACCATCGTTAGGACGAGGAAGAGACAGAAGAAAGTGAGGGTGTGACCCGACGGAAAGGAGTTCCACTGTTTAAAGGAAATCCCCTCAATGGCGGGCAGAGTGACATCGGGACAATGTTCTGCGAACCAAGAGACGGGACGGGGTGCGTGGGCAATATGCTTGACAATCTGCCCAATGCCTCCGGCGAGCAGATTGCTGACGAGCAAGAGGCTTGCCCATCCGGCTTTGTAGAAAAGAAGAAGCACTACAATCACATAAACGCCCCATTCTCCCACTTGAGTGAAGGCAGGAAAAAAAACGTCCCCAAATGCCGTGTGGTGGTCACAAAGCATGAGGTGTAACGTGCCCTTATCATAGATAAGCATAAGGGTAACCAAAACGGCTAATAGAATAATAGTGAGGATATAAAATAACTTGCGCATTATAGGGAGTAGAGGGGTTGGGGGGGAGGGGAGTAGGGGAAAGATAGGTAAATATGCCCGTCAATAAGGACTTTGTGAATACTATTCGTGGGATGAAACAACGGTGTAATAGTGTTCGTTGAAGAGCAAGGTTTGGAGGTTAGTGTGACACCTATGGTGTTGGTGGTTTTGAGTTCCTTGGGGGTGACGTTATAGAAATAGGTTTGTCCTGCTTGTCCGCCTTCGATAGAAACACAAAAACTCTCTCCTGTTACTTCTAACGGATAGCCCTCAACGGGTGTTTGTGTCGTTTGTTCATCCCCTGCAAACAGATACACTTGTTGCAACGATACACGATGATAATTACCGGACTTGCCTACCTCTTTTTGCCAGATAGAAAGGGTCTTCGTTCCCTCCGGAATAGCAAATGTGTAGAACTGTTCGTCCAGTACGAGCGGTTGTGTATAAAGCACCTCGTCATTATCGCCTTTGATGACTAAGTCTGCGGAGTTATCACTCTTGAAAACGCAGCACTTAACGGATAGATAGCAATTTTTAGGAGCCGGACCAAAGTCATGAATGCGCAGTTGCTTGAGCGCTGTTGTGGTACTGGTCGCAGTGGCAAAGGTGCCGTCCATGTTGTTATATGTTGAAGTCGTACCATCGGCATTGAGCCAACTGAGTTGAGGAATAGTGTCCAAGACACTCCTCTTGAAACCCGGCATAGCCACAAGGGTGTCGTTATGTCCGGTCGTTGTTTGAGTAAAGACATTGAGTTCGTAGTTCTCGGAATCGGTGCTCAACCAACGAGCGGTAAAACCGTTGCGGCATACATCGGAGGCGGCTATAGCCGTTGGATTGGTGCCGCTGACAGGAACGATATACTCCTCAGAGGTTGTGCGGATAAGGTTTTCTAAGCGAACCGCTTGTCCCTTTTTATTGCCCCAGATATACTCTACCAAATCGGGATATTCGATGAAGGGATTGCGGTTATGCTGAATCGTAGAGATAGCGTCTAAGCGGTCAATCTCTTTTTGGCTGACGGGGTCTAAACGGTGCCATTCTAACAGAATCTGAACAAGATAAGCACTGAGTGTGAGGTAGGAGTCGTTATTGACATAGGCCTTATAATCCGTTACCCATTGGCGATCCTCGTAGGCGGTGGCAATATAGAAATAGGCGCGTGCGAAATCACCCTTGTATTCGTCAATGACGCTAAAAGCTAATCCGCCCCATGTGTTGTCGCGCCCCATAAAGAAGAAACCGTTATTCACCTTGCTGGAATCGGCTAAGATACCGGGAGGATAGTTTGATTTGTTGTTATTGGCCACGCGGTCTGCCGGACAAAGGTGATATAAGTCGCAATAGGCGGCATCTTTATTGTACTCTGATTCCTTTGAGGACGCACCCCACCAAGATTTAGGGAAACTATGCTCGATGTCCATACCGGCTGCGCTACCGAAGTTAATAGGGAAATAACGCTTCGTGCCGGAATACATGTCCCACACGGTACCATCCGAACGCTTATCCGAATAGTTAAATCCCATCCATGTGCAGACCTTCGGGTCACCTATTTTCCAACCTTCTTGGGCGTTATTGGTGGAGTGACAATCGTAGCCGTACGGCCAACGCTCACCCCCACAAATGAGGGTGTGAAGAGTGGTCTTGAGAACCGAATCTGCTTTCCCTTGGATAGCATCGTAATAGCCTTGGGGCATGGGTTCTGCTTTCAGGCTGAAAGGCAGACAGGCAGACAGGTAACAGGCAACAGGCAGCCAGATGGAGATTAGTCGTTTGTCCATGTGCTTTTACAAAGAATAAGGTTTATAATGACGTACCACAGGATGCATCCTGTGCCACTAAAGAGTACGAAGACCGGCTTTTTATTCACCACCGCTTCTCCAATCGAGAAACCAAGGATGATCAGGCAACCAATGAGGAAAAGAAAGCGTCCCTTGTTAGCCTTCCAACTTAGGTTCTGGAACTTGAGAGAGAAGAAAGGAATCTCGCACACAAGCAAATAATCGCTCAGAAGCGTGATTGCCAGCAGTGTCCATGGTACCCAAACGGGAGCGGTCATAGCATAAGGCATAGAGCATATACCTCCCCAAAAGATAGCATTAGCGGGCGTTGCCAAACCGATAAATCCGAAATGTTGGCGCTCGTCGATATTGAACTTACCCAGTCTTACCGCCGAGAAAGCGGCCATGAGCAAGGCAATGAGTGCCCACCATCCGATAATCGGGCGTAGGTAGCAGAACACCATCATCGCCGGTGCTAAACCGAAGGTGATATCGTCCGCCAACGAGTCCAGCTGAATGCCCATCGGTCCGGAAACACCTAACTTACGGGCGGTCATGCCGTCAAAGAAGTCAAAGAGGGCACCGGCCAAGATAAACAGGAAAGCATAGGCAAAGCACGATTGCGTAGCCAAAAAAACCGCTACTGCACCGCATAACAGGTTGCAGCAAGTGATGATGTTAGGGAGATGTTTTTTCATAATGCGTGTGCGCGTGTGTGCGATATATTTAATGTGTAATAGGTTTAGTTGATTTTACGATAAACTAAATAGGTGACGAAGATACTGGGGATACAGCAAACCATCACAAACCAGAAGAAGTTCACATATCCGAGCCACTCTTGCAGGTAACCGGCAAACAGTCCGGGCAGGATAATGCCCAGTATCATAATCGCCGTACAGAAAGAGAAGTGGGCGGTTTTGTGTTCTCCCTTGGCAAATTGTATCATATAAAGCATGCAAGCTGTATATCCTAATCCGTAACCAAACTGCTCAAAGCCGATGCAGGTGGCAATAATCCACATATTGGTGGGCTGTGCCATAGCCATATAACAATAAACCACACAAGGTAAGGTGAGGCATAAGCACATCCAGAGGATGATGCGTTTGAGTCCCCATTTACTGCCGGCCAACCCGCCAAGAACGCCGCCGAGTAACATCATAACAACACCTATTCCACCGTAGTATAGGCCAATCTGCTGCATGTCCAATCCTAATCCACCTTGCTCTAACGAATCCAAGAAGAAAGGCGTACAGAGTTTGAGCAGCAAAGCCTCGGGCAAACGGTAGATGAGCATAAAGACGAGTGCCAAAACGATACCCGGCTTATGGATGAACTCCACGAAGATACGTCCTATCTCGTGCCATATCTCTTTAGAGGATTTGGTTTGAGGCATTTGTTCTGCGCGGGGCATTTGGAAACAATGCCACAGAGCGATAATCGCGATTAGTGCCGAACAACTAAGCAGCGTCCATTGCCAAGCATCGGCTACTGAATGGTTTTTCTCCAACCAACCCACTAACAAAGTGAGGAACGACTGACAATAGATAGAACCAATCTTATAAAAGACGGACCGTATTCCCACGAAGGCCGATTGCTGTTTGTCATTCAGCGCAATCATGTAATAACCATCGGCGGCTATGTCGTGCGTGGCCGACGCAAAAGCGGTAATGGTAAAGAAGATCAGTCCTAATGCAAAATAGCCTCGCGGAGCCAATAGAGCAATGAATAGGGTGGAGAGTACCATGAGCATCTGCATCGTGAGAACCCACCAACGCTTGGTCTTGATCACATCCACAAACGGACTCCATAGCGGTTTGAGAGTCCACGGAAAAGCAATGAGCGAAGTGAATAACGCCAACTGACCGTTAGGCATTCCCAACTGCTTGAATAGCAGGATGCTGATGTACGTAACGATAAAGAAGGGTATTCCTTCTGCCAAATACAAAGTGGGGACCCACAACCACGGGGTCCCCAGCTTATTAGTGTTGTTTGTGTCTTTGCTCATACCGGGGTGCTCGGAAGCACTTAATAGAAGTTGGCACGGTTGTCAGTTACTTGGGCTTCGGACTCCACAAGCGAAATAGCTTGGTAAGGAATCATATAAGCGTTACGCTGGTTGAGTTGATTCTTCTCGGTCTCTAGGTCGATCTCGTTATTGGCAATCACTTTCACGCCGGTCTTAATCACATATACACCCATGTTGCCCTTGAGTGGCTCGGAAACGGTGTTGTCCTCCATAGCCATAGCCGCACCGATAATAGCGGGTTCGGGACCGTTATTGCCAAAGCGATAGGCGTTGAGATTGATATGCTCTGCCGTTTGAACGGTAGCACCTAATTTCTCGGCAGCCTCCTCAAGCGTAGCCACGCCCTTGGCATCCTTCATAATCAGTTCGGCTTTCTTATTGTTCATAGCCTCGATGGTCAGTTCGGTACGAACGTCATTGACGGAGCGATACTCGCCGTCATTAACCTCTGTGAGAACGGCTACGATGAATTGGTCTCCGCACTCGAACACGTCACTTACTTGACCCTCTTTGGCTTCGAAAGCCCAACGAACAATAGGACGAGAAGCGGTGAGTGTACCTACGTTCTCGGTGTTCTTTTCAAGGTTGTATTGCGGGATAACGGTCAAGTTCTGCTCACCGGCAGCGGCGAGGAATTTCTCCTCCGTGTTGTTATTCACGATGAACTGCTTCGCCTCGTTGTAAAGGGTGGAGTAGGTCTTAGACGAAGGCGTAACCTTGCGCTCCAAGATAGCTAATTGCACCTTCGGAGTGGCTTTGCTAACCTCTAAGATCTCAAACGTCTGTTCACCCATGCCTGCGGGAACGGTGAAACGCGTACCCTTCTTACCCGCGAAGGCTTTGTCGGCGATCTCTTTGTTGAGTTTCTCTGCCGTGTACCAGCCTAACTCTTGGTCCTCTTGACCCTCCTCAGTAGCAATGAACTTCAGCTCCACGCTGTCGGGCATAGCATAACCGGCTTTCATGATGCGGGCCATCGAGTAGGTGTTGTCCGCAAAACGAATCTCGGTTACTTGTCCTGCCTTGGCACCCTTGGCGAAGGCAAAGTCTTTATATTGCGCGGGAACATTCTCTTCGCTATAGTCGCGACCGTCAAACATAATGTCCGAATTGGGGTTCACTACCATGGCTACATCGTCAGTGGTCTTGAACTCTTTTTCCAAGTCCTTCATCAGTTGCTCCGTAGCCTCAAAGTCTGCTTGAGAAGGAACGATATCAAAACCAACGTAGGAGATGGCGCGGTTAGGCGTTTGTTTATAACTCTCTTTGTGGAGTTTATACAGTTTCTTGATGTCCGCTGCGGAAACGGAAACGAGCGAATCAGCTACAGCATAGTAGGGTTTGCAAACGTATTCAACGTTCACGTCGGCTTGGCGTGCGTCGAAAGCGAACTTAGCGTCCAGACTGTTGGCACGAATAAGACTCTTAACCAAAGCCGTGTATTTGTCTTGCAGTTGGGTCAAGCGAATCACTTTCTCCCAGTATAACCAATAGGTCTTATAACTCTTGATAGCCTCAGCTTGTTGGGGATCGTCCACCTCTTGGTTCATCTGGTTGAGGAAACGCACGAGTTGAGCGCGATCCAAGTTGCCGTTGGCATCAGCGAAGACGCTGCGGATGATGCGGTGAGGGTTAGCACCGATGCACAGTTCGCTCAGTTCGTCCGCTGTAACGTCCAAACCAATCTTCTCTGCTTCGTCACCGAGTGTGTACTGCATCATGAGCATCTGCCATACTTGGTTACGGAGTTGGGACTGCATTGCGTCGTCGTTGGGGTTTTGCCCCTGCATCTTAGCCACCTCGGTGAGTTGGTCCTTAGCGGCCTCATACTCGGTGTAATGCACATTGTGACCGTTAATAACGGCTACATTCTCGCGACTGCGATTAAAGAAAGAACTACCCGAGTTTAAAAAGTCACCCAGGATGAAAGCTAACATAGCCAGACCTACAATAACGAGCAGGGCTACGCCATGATTACGAATTTTTTGTAAAGTTGCCATAATAATTGTTTTT
>JAZRWG010000053.1:0-22314 GCA_045599545.1 Paludibacteraceae bacterium
TCAGCCCCAAAAACTTTCATTTAAACCAATTATGTTACTAAGATTACAACGCAATCAGCCTGATGGCGAAGCCATTCACGGCAAACTATTTATTGACGGGCAGTTCTTCTGCGACACCCTCGAACGGGTAGGCGTACAGATCCCGCCCCTATGGTACACCGTTACCGTCACTATGTCCCCACGCTTCAAGCGTCTACTCCCCCTCGTGGAGCGCGTCCCCGGACGCACCGGCATCCGCTTCCACGTCGGTACCAAACCCTCCCACTCCGCAGGCTGTATCCTTGTGCCCAGCCGAGAATTGGAAGAAAAATTAGTAAAAACCCTACTCCCCTACACCTCTACTCCTCTACTCCCAAAACATGAAACGATTTATCTTGACATTTGCGATTATCGCCCTGATTACAAGTTGTAAGACGCAGCAATGCATGACGCCCCTCGTTATACGTGACTCCATCAGCGTGACTTACCGCCAAGGAGTGGTTATATCTCCCGCAGATTACGCAGATACCCATTAGGGTGGATACGGTCTATATCGAGCGGTGGCATAGTCAGACAGGCGGAGGGGCAGAAGGGCGGAAAGGCAGAGAGGCAGAAGGGCTGAAAGGCAGAGAGGTGGAAAGGATCCCACGGTTTTACAAGAACTGCACGTGGGGCTTCTGGCTCCTGCTCCTCTTCACCTTCGGGCGCATAGCGTTCAAACTCATAAAACTCATCTATCTTCGCCGATAGGTGAGTTTTTTTTTGCGCAATTTTGCAAATAAATTTGCGTATATGAAAAAAAAGTAGTACCTTTGCAGCCAAATTTGAAATAAGAAGTATTTGGATTTTACCGAAAGTTGCACAATTATATGTTTGGAAAATATCCAAAAATCATTAAATATATGTTTAGAAAATGTATAAACCACGCTTAATAGACGCACACCTTACCCAATGGGCAAAGGATAAAAATCGCAAACCACTTTTGTTGCGTGGAGCACGCCAGGTTGGTAAATCATCTGCGATTCGCCATTTAGGAGAGCAGTTTGATATATATATCGAAATCAATTTTGAGCGACAACCACAATACAAAAAAGTATTTGAGCCGGATTTAGATGTACACCGTATCTGTTCCCAATTAGCGACCTTAACGCAACAAACGATTAAGGCGGGCAAGACTTTACTATTCTTTGACGAAATTCAAGAATGTCCTCAAGCCATAATGAGTTTAAGATTCTTCAAAGAGGATTATCCCGAATTACATGTAGCAGCAGCCGGTTCTTTGCTTGAATTTACATTAGCTAATCTGCCTACTTTTGGTGTTGGGCGTATTCATTCGATGTTTATGTATCCATTGACATTTAATGAATTCTTGATGGCTACAGAAAATCAAAGGCTATTGCAGGCTAAGCAGCAAGCCGGCACTACGGATCCATTGGCAGAGCCTCTGCACGATAAATTAGTGGAATTATTTAGGACATACCTTTTGGTTGGAGGAATGCCGGAAGTGGTGTGCCGATGGTCTGAAACAAAGGATTATTTGCAATGTCAACAATTGCAAGACGAACTACTTTTAGGTTATGAAGACGATTTCGCCAAATATAAAAAGAATGTGAATCCGGATCTACTTCGGCAGGTGCTTCGCAGTGTCGCTACGCAAATCACCCATAAGTTCGTTTATACCAAAGTGGCGAGCGATGTAAAGTCGGATAAAATAAAAGAGGCTCTCCGTTTACTTATCATGGCAGGGCTCGTGATTCCTGTTACGCGCACATCCGGCAATGGACTTCCCTTGGGGGCGGAAGCAAATTATGACTATCAAAAAATGCTGATTATGGATAGTGGTTTGCTTTTACGTTTACTTCATTTCTCTTTAGGAAATGCCACTTTAATGACGCAATCTATTCTTATGGATAGTGCCACGGAATTAGTTAATAAAGGTTCCGTAGTCGAGATGGTTGCCGGATTAGAAATTTTGCACTATCAAGAACCAACGCTTAAACACGAATTGTATTATTGGACAGGAGAAACGAAGAATAGTATAGCTGAAGTGGACTATATAGAACCCTATCAATCTTACATTTTGCCGATTGAAGTGAAAGCGGAAAAGCAAGGAGGAATGAAGAGTTTGTGGCAATTAATGCGCAGTAAACACCTCTACTCCGCGGTTCGTTGTTCCTTAGAAAATTTCAGTCATTTGGATTATATGGATACCTTAGATAATAATGTTATTCGTAAAGTGGATATTATTCCGCTGTATGCGATAGCAAGTTTTGTTTTAAAAACCATGTAATTTTGCAGCCGAAAACGGACAAGTTCCTGCTCCTCCTTACCTTCGGGCGCACAGCGTTCCGTATCATGAAAGCCATCTATCTTCGAAAATGAAGGTGGGTGGCTTTTTTGTGCAATTTTGCAAAAATATTTGCATATATCAAAAAAAAAACGTACCTTTGCAGCCGAATTCATATTTTATGTTTCATATTTTATGTTTTTATTATGAACAACCCATTTATTACTATCGGTTATAGCGGACCGGAATATTTCTGCGATCGAGAGGAAGAAGGGCAGAAAGGCTGAAGGGCGGAGAGGCAGACAAATCTTGATCGTTCGAGATGGAGTGAAGTTTGATATTACAGGAGGGCGAATTAAATAAAAACTATCCAATACAAACCCCAAAGGGTGTCCTTTCTAATAAAAGTGCGACAAAAATCGCACTTTTTTTTGCATAAATGCAAAATTTTTCGTACCTTTGCAGCCTATTTTGGAGGAATAGGCAAAAATTATGCAATTTAAGGCGATTATAGGACAAGAAGACCTCAAGGGGCAACTCATCAAATCGGTGCGCGAAGGACGGGTGCCGCATGCCCAATTGTTCACCGGTCCGACCGGCGTTGGCAAACTGCAACTGGCTATCGCCTATGCCCAATACCTGGCTTGCCCCAACCGCACCGAAACGGACAGCTGCGGCACGTGTCCCTCTTGTCTCCAGTACCAAAAACTGCAACACCCCGACCTTCACTTTGCTTTCCCTATCATCAAAGACGACAGTCGCGATGTGTGCGACGACTTCGCGGCCGAATGGCGGGATATCATCCTAACCCAAGGTTACTTCGACCTTGAGGACTGGCATAAAGCGTTAGGGGTAGAGACCAAGCAAAGCATGATATATGAGAAAGAGAGTTCTGAGATACTGCGCAAACTCAGCCTCAAAGCTTTTGGGGACGGCTATAAGGTGATGATCATCTGGCAACCCGAAAAGATGAACGCCACCTGCGCCAATAAACTGCTCAAACTACTGGAAGAACCGCCCGAAAAAACGCTCTTCCTCCTTGTCTCGGAGCACCCCGAACAACTGCTGACCACCATCCTTTCGCGTGTACAGCAGATCCGCGTGCCGCGCTTGAGCGAGAGCGAACTGACAGACCTTTTCGGTGCCAACATCGCCCACATCGCCAATGGCAGTTATTTGGCGGCGAAAAAAATAGTGGAAAGTGAGAGTGAGAGAGGAAAGTTCTTTGATCAGTTCGTAGCACTGATGCGCAATGCTTGGAATGTAGGGCATAAGAAAGACTACGCTTCGCTGCAAGCACTGCGCAAATGGAGCCTCGAAATAGCGGATAGTAAGGTAGGGCGCGAACGCCAAAAAGCGTTCTTACAATATGCCCAGCAGCAGGTGCGCGAGAACTATATCTATAACTTAGCTCACCATGAGATGAACTATCAAACGGAAAAGGAGAGTCAGTTCTCTACCCGCTTTGCACCGTTCATCAATGAGAAGAATGTGGAACCGTTGATGAAAGAACTGGAGAAAGCAGAAATACAAATCGGTCAAAACGGCAATGCGAAGATTATATTCTTCGACCTATGCCTGCAAATGATTGTGCTTATAAAATAAAACTATGATAAAAGAAGAATTTAAGTTGAATAACGAGGCTACGCACCTCAGTGAAAAGTCTTGCCGACGCAACTCGGCACATATGCTCCCCGTCACGGACTGGTTGAGCGACCTGCCCGAGACCAAGAAAGCCACCGACCTCGTAGAGATAACCTTCAAAAACACCCGCAAGGGTTTCTACCGCAATGTCAATAACCTGCCTCTGGAAAAAGGTTCGGTCGTGGTGGTAGGCGGTAACCCGGGCTATGACATCGGTGAGGTCAGTCTGGTGGGGCAACTGGTACTGCTACAAGTCAAAAAGAACCATATCGACTTCGACCGTTACGAGGTGCGTGAGATCTACCGTTTCGCCACCGAAGAGGACCTTGCCAAGGCGGACGCAGCGCATGCCAAAGAGCACGAAACGATGATTAGGGCACGCCAACTCGCCAAGTCCCTTGGATTGGAAATGAAAATCGGTGACGTGGAATACCAAGGCGACGGCGGAAAGGCTATCTTCTACTATATAGCCGACGGACGTGTTGATTTCCGTCAACTCATTAAGGTTTATGCAGAGACCTTCCGCATCCGCATCGAGATGAAGCAGATCGGAGCCCGCCAAGAGGCAGGACGCATCGGCGGTACAGGTCCTTGCGGACGTGAACTGTGTTGCTCTACATGGATGACCAACTTCACCTCCGTGGGTACCGGTGCGGCACGGATACAGAACATCGCCCCTAATCCCCAAAAACTGGCAGGTCAGTGCGCTAAACTCAAGTGCTGTCTAAACTACGAAGTACCCATCTATGAGGACGCGGTAGCCAAACTGCCCGAGCGTCACACAGAACTGCAAACCAAAGACGGCACCTACTATTTCTTTGCTTCCGATCCGCTCAAAGGCGAAGTGACCTACTCTACCGACCAACGCTTTCCGGCAAACCTGCAAACGATTACCGCCGAGCGCGCCAAGGAGATTATCGCAATGAACGAGCGTGGGGAAAAACCGATATCTCTTGAAGGCAAAGCAACTACGGTAGAAGCCCAAAAGATTGGGTACCAAAACGTAGTGGGACAAGATGACCTCACGCGGTTTGATAGGAAGAGAGGCAGAGAGGCTGATAGGCGGAGAGGCAGAGAGGCAGAAAGGAGAAACAATGAAAAGAATCGTCGTTTTGATACTAATCGCCGTTAGTTTGATGGGGTGCATCAAACCCTTCACCTACTCGCATTTTGAGGCGGTACCGCTGAACGGTTGGCATCAGGATTCGGTGCTTACCTTCACGTGGTCCATTGACGACACGGCGGCTACTTACCGTATCCTCATTGACGTAAGGCATACGGAGTGCTATCCGTTTCAGAACTTGTGGTTTTTTATTAACGGTCCCTACTCCCCTACTCCTCTACTCCCCTACTCCCAAGATACCATCGAGTTTTATTTAGCGGACGAACGGGGTCAGTGGCTCGGGAAGGGACGAAACGGATACATTGAGATGCCCGTACTCTACGAAGAGGCCTATAAATTCGATTCTATCGGAGAATATACGATGACCATCCAACACGGTATGAGGGCAGAGTTGTTGAAAGGGGTTAGCGATGTGGGAGTGATTGTTGATAAAAATGAGGAATTGAACCGCCACTGCGTGGCTGAATGATGGAATGAGGAATTGAGACTATGGGAAAGAATAAATTAAAGAAATTTGCGGAGATGAAGACGTTTCATAATGTCTTCGAATGCGGTATGCACGATATAACGGAGGACAATCCCATCGCCCAACTGGCGGGACACTGGAACGAACAAGTCTTTCATAACTCCCATCCCATTGTGCTCGAATTGGGTTGCGGACGGGGCGAATATACGGTGGGACTGGCCAAGACCTATCCCGACAAGAACTTTATTGGGGTCGATATCAAGGGTGCCCGCTTATGGGCGGGTGCCAAACAAGCGGACACGGAGGCTATTGGCAATGCAGCCTTCCTGCGCACCAACATAGAAAGCATCGCCCACTTCTTTGCCCCGAACGAGGTTAGTGAGATATGGATCACTTTCCCTGACCCGCAAATGAGGAAAGCCACCAAACGTCTGACCTCCACCTATTTTATGGCGCGCTATCAGCAGTTTATGCAACCCAACGGACTGATTCACCTCAAAACCGATAGTCCGTTCCTCTATACGTACACCGCTGAGATGCTGCGCAGCAATGGATACAAGGTCCTTTGTGATACAAAAGACCTTTATGGCGGAGAGGCGGAGAGGCTGATAGGCGGAGAGGTGGAAGGACTTTTAGCAGATGCCAGAGCGTTGCAGACTCATTATGAGCAGCAGTGGCTCAGTCGAGGGATGACGATTAAGTACCTACGGTGGGAACTAAATCCCAAGCAGGCTTTTGAGGAACCAACCATAGAAATAGAAAAAGACGATTATCGCTCCTACGGAAGAAACTATGTATCCAAAACAGATAATTGAAGCATTAGAGCATGTTCGGTATCCGGGAACGGGTAAGAACTTGATTGAGAGCGGAATGCTCGAAGATGATATTCGTATCTCCGGCTTTGCCGTGTCCTTCTCGCTGATCTTTGAGAAGGATACCGATCCCTTTATCCATTCCGTTATCAAGGCCGCCCAAACGGCCATCCAAACGTATGTGGATGAGAATGCACAAGTGACGGTGAATACGAAGATTAGGCGGATGAGCGGAAAGGCAGATGGGCGGAAAGGCGGAGAGGCAGATGGGCTGAGAGGCGGAAAGGCAAAGTATATCATCGCCATTCACAGTGGTAAAGGCGGAGTAGGTAAATCGACGGTGGCAGCGAATCTGGCGATTGCTTTGGCACAAGCGGGCAAACGCGTCGGATTGTTAGATGCGGATATACACGGACCGTCTATTCCGAAGATGTTTCATGTAGAGGATGCCCGTCCCGTTTCCACCGAAGTGAACGGACGCGACCTTATTGAACCCATCGAGCAGTACGGGGTCAAGATGCTGAGTATCGGTTTCTTTGTGGACTCCACTTCGGCGGTTGTTTGGCGCGGTGGAATGGCGAGCAATGCCATCAAGCAACTCATAGAGGATGCCCACTGGGGTGAATTGGATTATTTCCTTATTGACCTTCCTCCCGGAACGAGTGATATACACCTGACCTTAGTCTCCGCCCTGCAACTGACCGGTGCTATTGTGGTTACCACGCCCCAACCGGTAGCTTTGGTGGATGCCCGCAAGGGAGTGGATATGTTCACCAACGAGAAGATTAACGTACCCGTGTTGGGTATCATTGAGAATATGGCCTATTTCACTCCCGCCGAACTGCCCGAGAATAAGTATTATATCTTCGGCAAAGACGGAGGCAAGAACCTCGCCGAGGAACTGAAGGTGCCCCTTTTAGGGCAAGTACCGCTCGTGCAGTCCATCCGCGAAGCAGGAGACGAGGGCACTCCAATTACGTTACAACCCGGCCATCCGGCCGCTGAGATTTTTAGACAAATAGCAGAACAAATATGAAAGTAAAACAAGGATTTAAGTTACGTCCGTTAGGGGATGAGTTTATGCTTATCGGTGAGAGTTTGGAGCAGATCAACTTTAACAAGATGATCACCATGAACGAAACCGCTGCTTTCCTTTGGAACAAGGTGGCAGATGGTCAGGATTTTGATGCTTCTACTTTAGCCGCCTTCCTCTTGGACGAATATGAGGTCACCGAGGACCTCGCATTAAAGGACAGCCAAACAACGATTGACTCATGGTTACAAGCCGGTATTATCGAGTAGCCGAATTAACCTTTGGTTTTACGGCTGAGCAGCAGGTCTTTGACTTGCTACCGAACTATGCCCCCTTTGAGGTTGAGGCTACGGCCGCGGACCTCTTTCACCTCACCGTTTCAGAAGATTCGTGCGAGGTGGATGAGAGTGCCCTTACGCCCTATTTCACCGATAAGTCCGACGAGGATATGCCCCGCATCGAACTCTACCGATTGGACAAACAGTGGCTCCTTTGCGTAAGCATGTACCGCGACAGCGAGACGTGCTGCCGTATCTTGGCGAGTCGTGATTGGCACGAAGCCACCCTTTATATGACCACCGAACAAAAACGCTTTGCGGTGGATAATGCAGCCATGTTGCTATACGCCTTTACGGCTTGCTTCAAGGACGCGCTTACCCTACATGCCTCGGTTATACGTTACGAGGGGAATGGTTATTTCTTCTTGGGTAAATCGGGAACGGGCAAATCGACCCACTCGCGTCAGTGGTTGAGTGCCTTCCCCGCAGCCGAACTGATGAACGACGATAATCCCATCTTACGGCTGAGGAACGGCAAGCCTATTATCTTTGGTTCGCCTTGGTCGGGAAAGACACCTTGTTATAAAAGTATGTGCGCGCCCGTGCGAGGGATTGTGCAACTCAAGCAAGCACCCGAGAATAGTTTTGAGAAACTCCGTCTGCCCGCAGCGTACGCATATATGTTGAGTTCGTCATCGGGATTGAAGATATTACCCGAAGTGATGGATGCTCTTTATGCCACCATCGCAGCGGTAGTGCAGTCGGTTCCGGTTATTTTGCTTTCGTGCCTTCCCAATGAGGACGCAGCCAAAATGAGTTATAATGCGTTTAACTAAAATTAAAACAAAAGCTATTATGAAAACATGCAAAGAGTACCGTGAGCAGGCGTGGAGTGCCCTGCAAATCAAATGGAATGAAGCGGCATTAACGATGTTCATTATCTGTCTTATTGCCATTGCTTTTAACACCCCGTCTTCTATTATGGACATTATGGGTTGTGCCCAGTACTTAACCTTCGGTTTGGGAGGTTTGTGTACTATTGTTTCTATTCTGCTGATTGCTCCTCTGCAATGGGCGAATGAGAATGCTCTATTAGAGGTTGTTCGCGAACCGAACACCCGCGTTTTTTCTGTTACGTGGGATAACTTCAAACGCGAGTTTGCAACCCTTGTTCCGAGTTATGTATTAGCCTTCCTTATTATTTTAGGCATCGGTGCCATCACGTTGGGAATCGGAGCCATTATTTTCGGTTTGGCTTATGCGATGGTTCCCTTTGTTATTCACGATAATCCGGAGATTGGAGTAGTGGACGCCTTACGCACTTCGCGCGAGATGATGAAAGGTCATAAAGGAGAATTATTCGTTCTCTACCTCAGTTTTATCGGTTGGTTCCTGTTAGGTATGATCACTTGCGGTATCGCTTTCTTCTGGATTCAACCCTATATGTACGCTGCCGAAGCCGCCTTCTACGAAGACATTAAACAACCCAGCCTCTAAACTATGTTCAAAGCATTTTTCTTTGATATGGACGGAGTCCTCTTTGACTCGATGCCCAACCACTCATTGGCTTGGGCGGAGACGCTGGTGCGTTATGGTATTCGCTTTGAACCTCGAGACTGCTATATCAACGAGGGACGCACCAGTCGGGATGTCATCCGAATGCTTGCCAAACAGCAGGGATTATATTTCACGGATGACGAGATAGAGGATATCTACCAAGAAAAAACCGCTGCTTACCGTCGTCACGGCGGCGGCAAGCCGATGCTTAATGTAGCCAAGGTACTGAATTATATCCACGAGCAGGGTGCCCAGATATGGGTAGTGACCGGCGGTGGACAACCGGACTTGTACGACCAATTAGAATCCGCCTTCCCGGGTATCTTCCGTCCCGACCGAATGGTCACCGCACTGCAAGTACCTATTGGCAAACCGCGCCCCGAACCATATCTCAAAGCGTGGGAGGGAAGCGGTTGCGCCAAAGAAGATTGTTGCGTGATTGAGAACGCGCCCCTCGGTATTCAAGCCGGCAAAGCGGCAGGGTTGTTCACCATCGGCGTGAATACGGGTGTCCTTCACCGCGAAGACCTCGCTGCGGCCGGAGCCGATCTGGTCTTGGATAATATGCAGCAACTCTATGAGTGGCTCACAAAACACTAAAACTAAAGACTAATGAAAAACACACTACTCCCTCTTTTGATTGCTCTTGCAATGCCCTTAGTAGCGCAGGAGTTTGAGTCGGCTCAACAGGCCGTTGCCAATATGCAAGTGGGTTGGAATTTAGGCAACACCCTTGAAAGTAACAGCGGTGACACTACCAATATGTGGATTGAGAAATGGGGTCCGCACACGCCTTCTGATTATGAGAAGGCTTGGGGTCAACCCATTACCACCCAAGCCCTTTTGCATATGTGTAAAGAGGCCGGTTTTAACGCCATCCGCGTGCCAGTGACGTGGTATCCGTACACCAAAGACACGTGGAACATATCCCTCATTAACAATAAACCTGTTTGGTCGCCGACGAAAGATCCTATTGGTACCACTATTGACCCCGTATGGATGACACGCGTCAAGGAGGTGGTGGATTACGTGATTAACGAAGGCATGTACTGTATTATCAATATCCACCACGACACGGGTACTTCGAATACGCATTGGCTCATTGCGGATACGGCTAATTATAATGCGCAACACGAGCGTTTTGCTGCTATCTGGAAGCAGATTGCCGAGGAGTTTAAGGACTATGACGAGCACTTGCTCTTTGAGGGATATAACGAGATGACTGATAAAGCCAACTCGTGGTGCTTCGCGTCCTATGGCACGGCAGCACACTATGACGCTGGGATGGCTCAGTCCGCTTATGAGGCGATTAACCGCTATGCCCAGTTGTTTGTGAGTACCGTTCGCGCCACGGGAGGAAAGAATGCGTATCGTAACCTTATTGTCAGCACGTATGCCGGATGCGACGGACACGGAACATGGAATACGCATCTCAATGATCCGCTTAAGAATATGAATCTACCGAAGGATGAGGCCGTTAACCATCTTCTTTTTGAGGTACATAGTTATTGGGATACCAAGAACTTCACTTCGGCTTCGGTGGGTCAACTGACTACTATGATGACGGGGTTGCACACCCATCTGGTAGATAGACTGAACGCTCCCCTTATTATCGGTGAATGGGGCAGTCAGGATGATTCGGCCGGTTCTAAACCGCAGCAACTGAATGCGTTTGCAGAGGCTTTCTCCAGGGAAGCCAAGAAAGCGGGATTCACTACATTCTATTGGATGGGCTTAACCGACGGCAATGATCGCGCGGTACCTCAATGGACCCAACCGGCGGTGAAAGATGCTATTCTCAAGGGGTATAATGATGCTTCGGATTTAGAAATCTTGCCCTCCCAATCGCCTCAACGTTGTACCAAAATCCTCCGCGAGGGACAAATACGTATTCAACGAGGAGATAAGGAATATACTATTTATGGGATAGAGAGAAAATAGAAACGAGAAACTAGACACTAAACACTAATACTAACAACTAAAACACTAATTACTATGGAACTAAACGAACTAAAACAGGCTTTCCAACAAGCCTATGGTCAAGAAGCTTCCGGAGCGTATTTCTCTCCGGGTCGTGTAAATCTTATCGGTGAGCACACCGATTATAACGGCGGACACGTCTTTCCGTGTGCGCTCAGTTTTGGAACCTATTTGCTGCTGGCTAAGAATAACCTTCGCCAATGGCGTTTTAAGTCGCTCAATCAGCCTCATATCATCACTGTGGATGTAACGCCTACTCCGGCGGTTCTGCCCGATAACGCATGGGCGAACTACGTACTCGGTGTGCTGGCGCAGTTCCTCAAGAACGGAACCAAGATTGAGGAGGGTTATGATTTCCTCATCTGGGGGAATGTACCTGCCGGAGCGGGTCTGTCCTCCTCCGCAGCGTTGGAGGTAGTGACCGCTTTTGCGATGAACGACCAATTAGGCACGAACCTTAATCGCACCCAAATGGCACTCTACGGTCAAGCCGCCGAACACGAGTACGCCGGTGTTAACTGCGGCATCATGGACCAGTTTGCTTCGGCGCAAGGTAAAGCCAATAAAGCCATTGACCTTGATTGCACCACGCTCGATTTTGAGTTAGTACCCGTGGAACTAAAGGGAATGAAAGTGGTGATTGCCAACACCCACTCGCCGCATAAACTAGACTCGGGTGCTTATAACGCCCGCGTAGCGCAATGCCAAGAGGCACTCAAGCAGATTCGTGCGTTAGGTTTCCCGCAACTGCATAACTTGGCGGAGCTCACGCAAGCGCAGTTTGACTCGATTGCAGATAAGATAACGGACGAGGTAGCCAAGAAACGCGCTCGCCACGTAGTGGGCGAAGTCAAGCGCACCAACGATGCTATTGCCGCGCTCAAGAAGGGTGATATCACGACCTTTGGTCAATTGATGAACGGCTCGCACGTCTCGCTGCGCGATGATTATGAGGTGACGGGTCCCGAACTGGATGCTTTGGCAGAAGCCGCTTGGAAGATAGAGGGCGTGATGGGCAGTCGCATGACCGGTGGTGGTTTTGGCGGTTGCACGGTAAGCATCGTGAAAGATGAAGCCATTGATACGTTTATTGACAAAGTCGGAGCTGAATATACCGCCAAGACGGGATTGAAGGCTGACTTCTATATTGCTGAGATTTCAGACGGCGCACGCAAACTATGAGAACATACACGATTTACGGCAAGGGCATCCAAGCCGTCATCAGCGACTATGGTGCCAAGATACTCCGTCTGCTCGTCCCCAACGACAAGGGCGAAGTGAAGGATGTGGTATTAGGGTTCAATGACCTCGAAGAGTGGCAAAGTAAGGAAACATTCTTTAACGCGGTTATCGGACGTGTGGCCAATCGAATCAAGGAGGGTAAGTTCACGCTGGACGGCGTGAACTACCAACTCCCTATCAATAACGGTCCTAACTCGCTGCACGGCGGGGTGAGTGGTTTTAATGAGAAACTATGGAAAGTGATGGGGCAGTCCCGTCATAGTATCACCCTTCGCTATGTAGCCAAAGACGGCGAGGAAGGTTATCCGGGTAATCTGACGGTGGATGTAACCTACCAAATGACGATGGAAGGCGGATTGAAGGTTATTTATGAGGCCACTACCGATAAACCGACCATTGCGGCCTTTACGCAGCACGCCTATTTTAACTTGGCAGGAGAGGGTTCGGGCACGGTGCATGATCATCTATTGCAGGTGTTCGCGGACCATTATACGCCTTTTGATGACACGGCTTGTCCTACGGGTGAGATATTGCCGGTAGAGGGCACTCCGATGGATTTCCGTCAGCCGACGAGGATAGGTGACCGCATTGATGATGCTTTCTTTGTTCCCGGACGAGGGATAGATAATAACTTTGTACTCAATAAGAAGGGCAAAGCAAAAGAGAGCGAATTAGCAGCCGTTTGCAGTGCCGATGGAAGGACGATGGAGGTTTATACCACCATGCCCGGATTGCAAGTTTATACGGGTAACTGGGTCGAGAAGAATGTGGGTAAGAGCGGTCGCTTATACGATGTGCAGCATGCTGTATGTCTGGAGGCGCAGTATCACCCCAATTCGGTGAATATCCCCTCGTTCCCGTCTATCCTTCTCCGTCCCAACGAGAAACTGCACGAAGAAGTGGAATACAGATTTAAAGTAATTGGCGGAACTTTTTAAGTTCCACTATCAGCATCACACACGCCGTCAATGCCGAAGCCAAGTCACTGATGGGAAGCGACCACCAAACGCCGTTAATGGGTTCCGAACCAAAGACAGACGGCAACAATAAAGCCAGCGGGATAAGGTAAATGACTTGTCGCGTCAGACTGAGAAAAATAGACTTCCCCGACATGCCGATTGAGGTGAAGAAATTACCCGTCACCATCTGGAATCCGACAAAAAGCATCATGCAGCATAAGATCCTCATGGGACGCACACTCGCCGCAATCAGTGCCTCGTCGTGCGTAAAGACTTCCGTAACCCACACGGGTGTCAGTTCCCCCAAGAAGAAGACCAGTCCCATCACGATCGTAGCACAATAAGCGGTTAGTTTGAACGCCCTCAACATCCGCTCATACTGCTGCGCCCCGAAATTGAAACCGACAATGGGTTGCATGCCCTGATTAAGACCCATCACAATCATGGCAAAAACAAAAGTGAAACGGTTGATAACACCGTACGTAGCGAGGGCCATATCGCCTCCGTAACGAACGAGTTGGTTATTGATAATCACCACCACAAAGCAGTGTGCGAAATTCATTAGGAACGGGGCCGCACCTATCGCCAAGACGCGACTCGTTATCTTGCCGTCTAAACGCCATATACCCCGACGGAAATGCAGCAACTCGTTGGGGTTGCAGAAGATTGTCATCTGCCATAGAACGGACACGGCCTGCGAGATAACCGTTGCCACCGCAGCACCCCTTACACCCATATCCAAAACGAAAATAAAGATCGGGTCCAGAATGATATTCACCGTCACTGCCACAATGGTAGAAACCATCGCATTCTTAGGGTGCCCCATCGAACGAAGGACGTTATTAAGTCCAAAATAGATATGCGTGAGGATATTGCCAAACAGAATAATCTCCATATATTCGTGCGCATAAGCAAGCGTATTCTCACTGGCACCGAAGGCATACAAAATAGGATCAAGCCACACCAGTCCCACCACCATGACGAGCGCACCCAAGATAGTGTTCATCACAATCACATTTCCCAACACCCGCGAGGCGGTACCGTAGTTCTTCTCGCCTAACTTAATGGCCACCAGCGTACTCGCTCCCACACCCACGAGCGAACCGAAGGCCGCACAGATGTCCATAAACGGCTTGGCCACCGTCAGACCCGACAGCGCCAGCGCACCACAGCCGTGACCTATAAAAATCGAGTCCACGATGTTATACAGCGAACTGGCGGTCATCGCAATGATGGCCGGTAAGGCATACTTCCAAAGAAGTTTACGGATGGATTCGGTACCAAGTTCGCTGGCGGTATTCATTATAGTTGAAAGTTGATAGTTGATAGTTGAAAGAAGTCGTCTAGTTTAGAAGTTGAAAGATAAATAAGTGTGTCTGTATATTTTGAGTAAGTACTTGCGGATGGGTTTAAGTAAGCGCCAAAGGCGACCCTTGGTCAAGGGTTTTTTATGTCCCTTGGGAGAGCGAATCTCCGTCACCGTACCTAATATATCCGCTTGGGTGCAATATTCGTAACCTTGCAGGTTGCCATCACCTTGAAGGGTAATATTGGGGGTAGAGGAGTAGAGGGGTAGAGGAGTAGGGTTAATGTCAACAACACGATGAAGGATATAGCGGTCACCGATATGGGCTAAGACGATGTCGCCTACGGCGAGGGTTGGTTTCTTGATGAGCGTGACGGAGTCCTTACCCCCCTCAATAAAGGGACGCATACTCACCCCGCGGGGAGTGAAAATAACCTCTTTGCCTTCGGCTAAGAGACGCTCAATCTCAAGTAATAATATGTCACTTTGTTTGGCTTGCACGAGCAAAAGTAAAGTATTTCTGACAAATAAAACTAATAATAACCGTGATAACAGTAATGAGCATCTTACTGGGCGTGGGGTACCAACCCCAAACCTCTACACACAGTTTTAAACCCCAATAGTTAATCGCCAAGTTCACTGCCACAATAAGGCAATAGCGAATAAACTGCTTGGCGGTTCTTAAATCAGATTGGGTGAAGGTAACGTATTTATTGAGCAAGAAACCCGTAACGAGCGTAATGGGGAAAACGATGCATAAGGAGGCGATGTGAGGAGTCATGGTGATTGGGAGTAGAGGGGTAGAGGAGTAGAGGGGTAGGGAAAGGTGGATGGTTATTAACTCGTGACCGATGACGAAATTATAGACAAGGAAGTAAAGAACCCAGTCGAGAACCATGTTACCACCACCACACATTCCGTAGGTAAAAAGTTGTTTTGGCATCCATTTTTGGAACGGATGATAGAAAAAATCAATGATTTTTG
The DNA here is from genome assembly GCA_045599545.1 of Paludibacteraceae bacterium. Lineage (GTDB taxonomy): Bacteria > Bacteroidota > Bacteroidia > Bacteroidales > Paludibacteraceae > Colicola. The sequence continues at coordinate 15,651 of JAZRWG010000053.1, forward strand.
CAATTATTTGCGCTATTTTTTGCATATTTCAAATATTTGTTGTACCTTTGCGGTCCGAAATCGGGTGCAAAGATAATACTTTTTTTTTAAACTACCAAATTTATGGACGACTATCATAAGAAAAATGCAACAAGTACGCGCCAAAAAATATCTGGGCCAGCACTTTTTGAAAGACCTCAATGTCGCCCAAAGGATTGCTGAGACCCTTACCCAAGGACCTGTTTTAGAAATCGGTCCCGGCATGGGCGTTCTTACCCAGTTCCTACTAAAAAATAAAAATATCGACCTCACGGCTATCGAAATAGACCGCGAGAGCGTGGCCTATCTTCGCGAGTACTACCCCGAACTCAAACTCATTGAAGGCGACTTTCTAAAACTAAACCTCAACGAACTCTACCCTTCGGGCCATTTTTCGGTAATCGGCAACTATCCCTACAATATATCCAGTCAGATCTTCTTTAAGGTGCTGGAATACCGAGAACGTGTGGACGTTTGCTCCGGCATGCTGCAAAAAGAAGTGGCTGAGCGATTGGCATCCAAACCGGGAAATAAAGATTACGGTATTTTGTCCGTTCTACTTCAAGCATACTATAACATCGAATATCTCTTCACGGTGGACGAATATGTTTTTGCTCCACCGCCCAAGGTGAAATCGGCCGTTATTCGCTGCACAAGAAACGAAAGACAAAACCTCGGATGCGACGAGGCACTCTTTAAACAAGTAGTGAAAACGGCCTTTAACCAACGACGAAAACAGATGCGGAACTCATTAAGAGTGGAAAGTTTAAAGTTGAAAGTGGAAAGAAGTTGGATAGAAGATAGTTTAAAGTTAAAAGAGTTCTATTCAGATCCTATATTCAACAAGCGACCGGAGCAACTGAGTGTAGATGAATTTATTGAACTAACCCTTAAAATTGAAAAACTATGTCAGAAGTAAAGATTTTTTATCGTAGCAAAGAGAAAATAAAAGTAGGCCGCTCTATTAGCGTACTCAAGGAACTGGACAAGAAGGATATTATCTGGATTGACCTCATTGACGTAAGTGATAAGACGGAGGATACCTTGGAAGGTTTCCTCAAAATCGATATCCAGGAGGATGAGGAAATGGAGGAGATCGAGATGTCCTCTCGTTATATCCAAACAGACGATTCCATCATAGCTAACTCCAACTTCCTACATTCCAATTTCGAAATCGAACCGGTGAACTTCATCATCAAGAATAATGTGCTGGTGACCAGTCACGATAGTGAGTTAGGAAGTTTTAAGGATACCGTCAGTAAGATGCTGGTGAATAACCGCAGCTTCCCAACCGGTTTCCACGTGTTGCTATCACTTATGGAAACACGCGTAGAGAAAGACGCTGATATGATTGAGGATACCACTGATCTGATCACCTCGCTATCCGAAACCATCAATGCCGAAGGCCATGTAGATGAGGATATCTTAATCCAAATCAAGAACTTACAAGAAAAAGTAACCATCCTCCGTCAAACGATCATGGATAAACAGCGCGTTATTTCCAATCTACTCAAATGCGATTTCTTCCCTACCGATTTGCAAACGCGCCTGACGATGGTTATCAAGGATATCAACTCGCTGTTTGAATATACCAAATTTGGATTTGACCGTCTGGACTACCTACAAGATACGTTCTTAGGTTTGGTAAACATCGAGCAGAACCGCATTATTAAGATTTTTACCATCGTTAACATTATTTTCTTGCCTCCCACACTCATTGCCAGCATGTATGGCATGAATTTTGATTGGATGCCGGAGTTACATTGGCAGTACGGATATCTGTTTGCAATAGGATTGATGATAGTGTTTACCCTCTTTGTGCTCATGATTTTCCGCCTCAAGAAGTGGTTATAAACAAAATGTTAATAACCTATGTTAATAAGTGTTGAAAGTGTTGATAAATAGAACAATATAAACAATATTCACTTTGATTGAACAAGTTTAGTTGGTTTAACAAGTTGAACGAGTTGAACGGGTTTAATGGGTTAAATTGAATTCTATAAAGTAATTATTAACATTATCAACAAGCTATTGTTATTTTAGAGTTTTTGAAAAGATAATTATATATATAAAATGAATAACCTAACCGAAAAAATTCAACAATTATGTGAGCAGAAACATGCTATTATCATGGCTCACTACTATACTCGCCCTGAGATACAGGCAGTTGCCCATTTTATAGGCGATTCACTCGCTTTGGCGCAAAAAGCCCAAAGTTTAGAGGCAGATATAATCGTTTTATGCGGCGTACATTTTATGGCGCAAACGGCAAAGATCATTTGTCCTGATAAGAAAGTACTGGTACCCGATCTTAATGCCGGTTGTTCCCTTGCCGATTCGTGTGAAGCTAATGCATTAGCCGAATTAAAAAAACAGCATCCTCATGCGTTGGTTGTCAGTTATGTAAATACCACCGCTGCGGTCAAAGCGTTGACGGATATAGTGGTTACTTCCTCGAATGCGGAAAAGATAGTTAATAAACTTCCTTTAGACCAAGAAATAATTTTTGGTCCCGACCGTAACTTAGGCGCGTATATAAATAAGGTGACCGGACGCAATATGATTCTTTGGAACGGTTGCTGCCATGTTCATAATCGCTTTACCGAAGAGCAAGTAGAGGAACTGAAAAAGCAATATCCTAAAGCCATCGTTTTGGCTCACCCCGAATGTCAGGAGCAAGTGCTGGAATTAGCGGATGTGGTAGGCAGTACGGCTGCGTTAATCAATTTTGTCAAGCACCACGATTATGAGCAATATATCGTCGTAACCGAACCGGGTATATTGTACGAATTGCAAAAAACGTGTCCGGATAGGCAGTTTATTACTATCCCCAACGAGTGTGAGTCAATGAAACTCACAACGCTTGAAAAACTCTACGATTGTCTTCTTTACGAGCAACCCGAGATACAAGTGGATGCCGCTATTGCCCAAAAAGCCATTAAGCCTATTCAACGAATGCTCGAAATGAGTTAAAGTGAGAGTTTTATTTATTATATTATCCGTCTTGACCTTTGAAGTGAATGGGGTAAGTTTCTCTCTTAATGAAGTGGAGGGAGGAACGTTCGTTATGGGTGCCACGCCTGAACAGGGTGAAGAAGAAACAATAGGTATTGATAAACCTGTTCATTCAGTGGCAGTGCCTTCTTTTTATATAGGTCAAACGGAAGTGACCAATAGACTATGGGAAGCGGTCATGAAAGTGGAAGGCGGAGAGGCAACAGGCAACAGGTTAGAGGCTACGAATTGGGAGGCGGCGGATTGTCCGATGGTGTTACATTCGTGGTTTGAGTGTCAAGAGTTTATAAGAAGACTGGACTCTATAACGGGCATGGATTTTCGTCTGCCTCACGAAGCGGAATGGGAATATGCCGCCCGCGGAGGGCAGAAAGGAAAAACAACCCGTTATGCAGGTAGTGATAATGCCGATGAAGTAGGCTGGCTCTATCGTAATAGTGGTAACCGATCGCACGCCGTGGCGCAAAAACAACCGAACGAATTAGGACTATATGATATGACGGGTAATGTGTGGGAGTGGTGCTTGAATGATTTCTATCCTTATCAATCTTCACCTGAAGTAATATCTGTGCTTAAAGAGGCAGCCGATACAACCAAAGTACTCAAAGTGATGCGTGGCGGCAGTTGGGATAATGCGGTTAGTAATTCGCACCTCTCCGTTCGCCGCACCGAGTACCCGCAATATGCTTTCCACGATTGCGGACTGAGATTAGCACTAAGTAAAAAAGTAGAACCTGCGGTCTTACCCCAAACAAAGAAAGTGCGTATCAAAGGTCATGTATTGAACTTTAATCTGGTTATGCCCGAAGATTCAATAAACCCTTACTACTTGGCCGAAGAAGATGTGAGTGCCGCTTTATGGAAAGCGGTAATGCGTAAGAAAATGTATAAGGTAAGCAAGGAGGAAGTAAGTTCTTTTCTCTATCAGATAAGTGATAAAACAGGATATCAGTTCAAGATAGTTCCCTCTAAAAACGAAGAAACAGAGTTTTATTTTGATGAGGAGATAGATAAAAAGAACGTTAAAACCTCTAAACGTAAAGCTATTAAGAAGACAAACGTCTTTTTAGAGTTATTGCCTATTTCTGTACAAATCAACGAGCCGACTGATTATACTCTTCTTCGTTATAAACAGGAAGCACCAAGAACAATAAGACTGATTTTAATTCCATAGTGGAGAGCCTCCACAGGCAAATATATACATTGTGATTATGAATAGAAATGATTTTTCTATATTGAATACGAAGGTCTATAATAAACCGCTTGTTTATTTGGATAATGCAGCAACGACCCAAAAACCGCAGGCGGTGTTGGACGCAATCATAGAGGGTTATACCCAATGGAACGCCAATATCCATCGTGGGGTGCACCGCCTCAGTCAAGTGGCTACACAGCACCACGAAGCCGCCCGTCAACGAGTAGCCGACTTCTTAGGTGCCGCTTCTGCCAACGAGATCGTGTTTACCAAAGGTACAACTGACAGCATTAATATGTTGGCCTACTGCATTGGTCAGGCGTGGATACAAGAGGGCGATGAGATTATCGTTTCGCAAATGGAACACCACTCGAATATCGTTCCGTGGCAGATACTTTGTGAGCGCAAAAAAGCGGTGCTCAAGGTTATTCCGCTGCGGAAAGATTTGTCGCTTGATATAGAGGCATTATCGCAACTCATTACCCCTAAGACGAAGTTTATTTCGGTGGCGCAGGTGAGTAATGTATTAGGGATTATCAATCCCGTCAAAGAGGTGATTGCTATTGCCCACAAACACCAAATACCCGTTCTGGTGGATGGAGCACAGTCGGCTCCGCATATCCCTGTGAACGTACAAGAGTTGGATTGTGATTTCTTTGTTTGTTCGGCACATAAGATGTACGGTCCGACGGGTATAGGAGTGCTTTACGGCAAAGAGCAATGGCTCAACACCCTGCCTCCTGCCGAAGGCGGCGGTGAAATGATTGAGCATGTGAGTTTCGCTAAAACAACCTATAACACACTGCCCTATAAGTTCGAGGCGGGCACGCCCGATTTTATTGGTTCCTATGCCTTCGCTGCGGCGTTGGATTATATTGACACTATCGGTCGCGACAAGATAGCCGCCCATGAACAAGAACTGACCGAATATACCGAAGCGCAATTACTGCAAATCCCCGAAGTAAAAGTTTATGCTGCGGGCCTACCCAAAGCGGGGGCTATCTCGTTTAATGTGTTTATCAACGGTAAACTGATACATCCCTTTGATATAGGAACTCTGTTAGACCACCAGGGCGTAGCCGTTCGGACGGGTCACCATTGTGCCGAACCGTTGATAGATTATTTAGGTGTGCCGGGTACGGTGCGTGTTTCATTTGCTCTTTATAATACCAAAGAGGAAGTAGATACTTTTATTACAGCCCTCAAAAAGGCGATTATGATGTTAGGGTAATGAATGGGTTGGTGCTCATATTATTTACCCTTATGTCCTATAATGTGGAAAACTTCTTCCACCCCGAACACGATTCCTTAAAAAACGATTACGAGTTTACAACCGATGGCACTCGCCATTGGTCTTATACGCGTTATAATGCCAAAGCAGAAGCCATTGCGCGGGTGATTGTGAATGTCGGTGAACTAAATGATCCGCCCGCTATCGTGGGTCTATGTGAAATAGAGAATGAGGCGTGCTGCAAGAAACTGACCTATCTGCTCCGTAACTGTCATTATGATTATGTGCATTATGAAAGCCCCGATGAACGAGGAATAGATGTGGCGTTGCTTTACCGAAAGGATCAGTTGGAGGTACTGCACTCACGACCGGTGGAGGTTTATTTGGATTCCCTCACGCACACGCGCGATATTTTATATATAGAAGGAGTGACACCACAAAAGGACACGTTACATCTTATGGTCTGCCACTTACCCAGTCAACTCGGTGGCACACAAGCCTCGGCATGGAAGCGTGCCGCAGCTAAGGCAGTGATACAAAACCTGACGGATAGTATTTATGCCCTTCAACCGCAAGCCAAAATCGTGGTAATGGGAGACATGAACGGCGAACCCAAAGAGGATATACGGGGGTTGAAGAATATGATGGTCGGCACCAAAATGTTGACCTATAAGTACAAAGGGTTGTGGTCGTGTATAGACCAATTCTACCTCTCGCCTGCAATGGAGGCCATCGCTACGCCGAGTGTCTTTAACCCCGATTGGTTGCAAGAAGAGGACACTAAGTATCTGGGGCTCAAACCCAAGCGCACATGGGTGGGATATAAATATCAAAAAGGTGGCTTTTCCGACCACCTTCCGATATTACTCTACACTCTAAACTCTCCACTCTAAACTATTCGTGGCACTTATCCAACTCTGCCTCAATAGCCTCTTTATCCAAGTGTTGACCGATGAAGACGAGTTTCTGCATGCGATCACCGTAGTATTCGTCCCAATCGGCTCTGAGGTGCGGATCTTGCGCCATCATTTGTCTCAGTTCCTCCTTGGGCATGGTAGCAAACCACCTTCCGGCATTGGACATCTTAATCTGCTTGCCGGCTTGCTCAAAGAGGTAGCAATTATCGTATTCCTCCGTAAAATAAACCATTCCCTTCGCCCGAATAACACCCTTTGGCCAATGACGCGCCACAAACTCATCAAACA